>DASXWV010000046.1:0-16318 GCA_036503495.1 Gaiellaceae bacterium | reverse complement strand
GCCGCCCGAGCCGAACCAGTGCTGCGTGATCCGCAGCGTCCCCACCGACGCGTCGCCGACGACCTGCGACGTCTCCGCCTCCTTGTGGCTCGCGACGTAGGCGGCGATCGTCGGGAAGGAGAGCCGGACGGCGATCAGCTTGCCGGTGTGCAGCTGCGTCGGCAGCGCATACGCGCCGGCGCCGTGCTCGCCGAGGTTCACCTGGGCGAAGTCGCCGGCCGGCCGCTGCACGACGAGCGTCAGCCCGATCCGGTCGCCCGTGATCGCGAAGCGGAACGTCGGCGGCACGGGCACACCGTGCAGCCGCATCGATCCGTGCGGCCGGAGCAGCGACGCAAGCGTCGCCCGCGACTCCGACGCGAAGTCGCCGCGCCAACCGTCGATGCCGGCGATCGCGTGCGCGGGCAGCGCGAGGAGCGTGAAGTCCGGCCCACCGGCGACGGTGCCGTCGTCGCGAAGCACGCGCGTCCCGGCGAGTCGCGGCGCCGCCTGCTGGATCGTCACGAGCTTCGCCAGGTCTTCCTGCAGGACGTACGGCGCGGGCACGGCGTAGCGCGCCTGGTCGCGCTCGCCCTGGACGAGCGTCGCGCGGTACGCGAGCGCGAAGACGGCGATGCCGACGCTGAGCACGAAGAAGACGACCGCGAGCGCCACCTCCCCCGGCGCGCGTGCGAGCGAGAGAAGCGCGATGCGCAGGCCGGGCCGCGTTCGCCGCGACGCCCACTCCAGACCGCGCAGAAGCGGCACGAGCGCCCGGGCGGCGGCGACCGCGAGGACGAACAGCACGAGCGCGGGCAGCAGGAGGAGCAGGACACCGGTGCCTCCCTGCTGCAGCGACGACGTATCCGCCTTGCCGCGCGCGAGCGCGAGCAGCACGGCGGCGAGCGCACCGACGGCCGCGGTGTCGGCGACGGTGATGCGCGCGCCGCCGACGGCGAGCTCGTCCGCGCGGAGCGCGACGAGCATCACCACCGCGGTCAGGACGGCGAGCGCGAGCGCGATCCACAGGGTGCGTCCGGTGGTCAACGAGTGCGAGAGCGTCAGCGACGCGGGTGCACCGAGGTCGCGGGCGAGCAGCGCACCTCCGGCGGTGCCGCACACCCAGCCGACGACGCTCGCGGCGGCCGTGACCACGACCGCCTCGGTCGCCGCGACGGTGAAGATCTGTCCGCGCGACGCGCCCGACCAGGTCAGGCGCTCGCGCACCGCCCGGTGGTCTCGGCGCAGCCGTGCGGCGGCGAGCACCGCGAACCCGAGCAGGAGGACGGCGGCGTCGCCGCCGAGGATCAGCAGCCGCTGCGCGGCGACGCGGCTGGTGCCGCGAATCGCGCGGACCGCGTCGGTCGGGCCCGCGATCGTGAAGACGTCGGAGCGCCGCTCGAGCTGCGCCTGCGCGCGGTCGATGCGCGCCGCGAGCGACGCGAGCTGCCAGTCGTGCACGCTCCGCGGCCGTACCGGAACGACCCATCCGTACGTGCGGGCGATCAGCGGCGCGTCGGGGAGCGGAAACCGCGCGAAGCCGAGGACGCCGTTCGCGACGAGGATCGGCGGCCGCCGCTCGCCCGCGGCGCCGAAGTAGGCGCCGAGCGGTGCGCCCGTCCGGAATCGCGCGCGTCCGACGACGCGCAGGTGCGCGATCTTCGGCGCGGCAGGCGCGCCGCCGATCTGCAGCAGCTCGCAGTCGACCGGCGTGCAGCGCTTCGGGAGCCGCCCGCGCGTGAGCGTGACCCACTTCGGCAGCCCGTCGACGGCGCCGAGGTTGACGAACGCGCCGCCCCACGTCGCCTGCCGGAACACCTCGACCCGGAACGGCGGCGCACCGAGGATGGGCGTCGCCTGCTCGCGCGCGATCGCGTCGAGCTTCGCGAGCGAGAGCGACGACTGCGCAGGGACGCCGCTCCACACGACCTGCAGCGCGCGGTCGGACGGCTGGAGCTGCGCGAGCGCACGCTGGACCGCGCGATCCTGCACCGCGGTCGAGCCGACCTGCGTCAGCGCGAGCACCGCGGCGCCGATCGCGATCCCGATCGCGGCGACGACGGCGCGCGACGCGTTGCGGCGCAGCCGGCGCAGCGCGTACCGGACCGGCACGAGCAGCCGCTCGCGCGCGCTCTCGTCCGCCCGCGTCGAGCGCGTGGCCGCGGCAGCCGTGTCCACGACCGGCATGGTCGCAGGAGACGTCACCAGTGTCCAGCCGTTGCCGGTGTTATCCTGTTGTCAGTGTTGACGACGAACCAGAAGGGTGCACTCGCCGAGGCGGCCGTCGTCTTGGAGTGCGCCAAGCTCGGGATCCCGGTGGCGCGGCCACTCGACGATCAGCGGACGACTTGATACTCGACATGGGCGCCGACTTATGTTGCGTTCAGGTCAAGTACGCCAGGCGAGATCGACGCCTTCGCGGTTTTACTGCGCCGACACCCGTAAGTGCTACTGGCTGCCTGCGCACGAGTTCATCGGCCGCACGCAGGTTCTGCTGCGCTTAGATCACACGAAGAACCACCAGCAACTAGGGATCAACTGGGCGTCGGAGTACGAATTCGACGCTAAACTGAGACCGCTTCTCGGGGCGGTAGCTCAGCTGGGAGAGCGTCGGCATGGCATGCCGAAGGCCAGGGGTTCGATCCCCCTCCGCTCCACTCTCTTCTAAAAGAAGCTCTCACACAATGACGTTCGTCGATCCGGGCCTGATCGGCGAGTGCAGCGCAAGGACGCAGGGAGGCGATAGTCCAGCTATCGGGCCGCCTCCCGGCCTGCGGCCGGAAGGCGGCGATGTGCCGCCGAGCGCGGCCGGACGCCGCGCCCCACGGGGCTACAGCTCCATCCTGTCTAAGCCCCCGGCCAGGGCTGGAAGCGTCGCCGGCGGAGCCGCCGCGCCCCAGACGCGGGCCGCGGGCCGCCCCCGTCTGGGGGCTTTTCCTGCGCGGCAGGGACGCCGAGGCTTCGACCGAACAATCCACAGCGGTTGTCCACTGCGGTGCTGGTGTTTTTCCACAATTCGCGCCACACTTAGGAGTCGCCGCCGCCATGTTCGAGATCGGGCCCAGCCTCAAGGAAGCGCGCATCCGCCGCGGGTTGTCCCCTGCGGATGTCCACAAGGCGATCCGCATCCGCGAGCGCTACCTGACGGCGCTCGAGGAGGAGCGCTGGGAGCTGCTGCCGGGCGACGCCTACACGAAGGGCTTCCTCCGCACCTACGCGGAGTACCTCGGCCTGAACGGCCAGCTCTACATCGACGAGTACAACGGCCGGATCGCCCAGCACGACGAGGAGCCGCTCGTCCCGGAGGCGCTGAAGGGGCGGCGGGGCGGCGGGATCCTCTTCCGGACGATCGGCGCCCTGCTCGTCATCGGCGGCGCGGTGGGCGGGCTCGTCGCCTGGCACCACGCCGGTGCGCCGTCGCGGCCGACGGTCGAAACGGCCGCCGCTGCTCCCGCCGTCGTCCCGCCGGCGGCGCCGGCGAAGCAGGCGGCAAAGCCGGTGCTCGCGCCGAAGCCGACCGCGACGACGATCGCCGCCGTCCGCGACACGTCGTGGCTGTCCGTCCGGATCGGCGGCCCGAGCGGCCGCGAGATCTTCCGCGGCACGCTCCAGCGGGGGCGGTCGCTGACGTTCGGCCTGGCGCGGCCGATCTGGGTGCGCATGGGCCGGCCGCAGGCGCTCGACATCCGGATCGGCAAGACGCGCGTCGCGGGCCTGCCGGGCAACCCCGCGAACCTCGTGCTGACCAAGACGGGCCCCCGGCGCTAGCCGGTTGCCGCGGCGTCGAGCTCGACCGCCGGCAGGTCGCCCCACAGCTCTTCGAGCTTGTAGTACTCGCGCGCTTCGGGCGTGAAGACGTGCAGGACGACGTCGAGGTAGTCGGCGAGGATCCAGGTCCCCTCGCGCACGCCGTCGACGGTGCGCGGGATGTGCCGTCCCTCCTGCTTCATCTTCTCGTGCACCTCGTCCCAGATCGCGGCGGTCTGGCGGGCGTTGCGGCCCGTGGCGATCACGAAGTAGTCGGTGAACGTGCACTCCGACCGCATGTCGAGGATCAAGACGTCCTCGGCGAGCTTCTCCTGGGCGAGAGCCGCGATGCGGCGAGCCTGTTCGAGCGAATTCAAGCTAGACCTCAGTGTAGAGGCCCCGCTGGCGGATCAGGGCCGCGACGGCCGGCGGGACGAGCCGATCGCCCCTGGCGCCGGCGCGGATCGCCGTCGAGGAGGCGGCGTTCGGCGGGATCTCGAAGAAATGGACCCGCTCCGGCCGGGCGAGCCGGCCGAGGACGAGGTCCAGCGCCGCCTGCGGATAGCCCGGGCGGGTGCCGACTGCGAGCTCCGCGAGCTCGAGGACAGCCTCCGGCTCCTGCCACGAGAGGAAGCTCGCGAACTCGTCGGCGCCGATCACGAAGAGCGGCTCGTCGAAGCCCTCCGCCCGCAGCAGGTCGATCGTGCGCGGGTACGGATCGAGCCGCACGTCGTCGCCGGGGAACGCGGCGCGCGCGAGCTCGAGGCGAATCTCGGGCGGCGACTGCGTGGACTTGTGCCCGGGCCGCGCCGAGACGAGGACGAGCAGCCGGGGCAGGTCGAACGCCTCCTTCGCGCCGGCGGCGAGCGCAACGTGACCCGAGTGCGGCGGATCGAACGCGCCGCCGTAGAGGCCGGTCATGACGAGACCAGCTCCACGATGCGCTCGACCGGGACGGGATCGCGCACGTGGTCGGCGAGCTCGGGCTCGGGGAAGCCCGTGTCGCGCATCGCCCGCGCGGTGCCTGCGCTGTCGTAGTCGGTCGTGCGCAGCTCGATGTCGCGGCCGTCGGTGACGATCGCCCACCACGCGGTCGCGCGCACCGTCGGCAGCCCGACGCTGCCGGGGTTGACGATGCGTGCCGCGCCGCGCGTGACGTCGTACTGCACGTGCACATGGCCGCAGACGACGACCGGCTGCGTGAACGCGCTCCAGTCCGAACCTTCCCACTGCGGCAGCACGATGCCGTCGTCACTGAGCGGCGTTGCATGGCAGTAGAGGACGCCGTCGATCGTCAGCGTCGCCGGCCAGTCCCGAACGGCGTCCGCCGGGACGTACCGCGCCGTCCACTCGTCGCGGCCCTCGAGGAGATACCGCTCCCAGTTGCCGCGGATGAACCGCGCGCGCTGACCGAGCGAGAGCGCGAGGTCGAGCGTCTCCCGCGGCCAGCCGCCGTAGAGCAGGTCGCCGCCGAACAGATAGAGGTCGACGTCGCCGTCGATCTCGTCGAGCACCGCGCGCAACGCGGGAGTGTTCGCGTGCACGTCGTAGAGCGCAGCGACCCTCACTGCCACTCCAGCGTCTCGTCGCCGACCTCGACCTCGTCACCCTCGCGTGCGCCGGCGGCACGGAGAATCGTCTCGAGCTCGTCGGCCGCCGGCGGCGTCCCCGTGACGCGGAACCCGCTCTCGGTGCGAAAGATCCGGAACGAGCGCCGGGCGGGCTGCGGCTTGTAGACGAGATAGTCGACGAGCTCCGCGTCGTCGACGACGGGCGTGACCTCCTCCTGCGGCACGAGCGACAAGAGTGCGCGCTTCAGGTCCTCGATACCGGCTCCGGTCGCGGCGGAGACGCGGAGCACCCGCACGATCCGTTCGTCCTCGATCCCGAACGGAGGCGGTTCGGGTGAGAGATCCGACTTGTTGAGGACGACGGCCTGCGGCCGCAGGTCGAGACCGGCGCCGTAGGCGCCGAGCTCCGCGTCGATCGTCCGCCACCGCTCGTCCGCGTCGCCCTCCGACGCGTCGATCACGTGCAGCAGGAGCCGCGCTCGCTCGAGATGCGCGAGGAACTCGTGGCCGAGACCGACGCCGCGGCTCGCCCCCTCGATCAAGCCGGGAACGTCGGCGACGGTGAGCTGGCGGCCGTCCGCCGCCTCGACGGTACCGAGGACGGGCGCGAGCGTCGTGAACGGATAGTCGGCGACCTTCGGCCGCGCGTTCGAGATACGCGCGAGCAGCGACGACTTGCCGGCATTCGGCAGGCCGACGAGCGCGGCGTCGGCGAGCAGCTTCAGCCGCAGCTCGATCAGGCCCTCCTCGCCCGGCATGCCGATCTCGGCGAACTTCGGTGTCTGCCGCGTCGCCGACGCGAACCGCTTGTTGCCCCGGCCGCCCGTACCGCCCTTCGCGACGACGACGCGCGCGCCGGGATGGGCGAGGTCGGCGACCAGCCGCTCCTCCTCGTCCAGCACCTGGGTGCCGACCGGGACCGCGAGGACGGCGTCCGCGCCGCGCGCCCCGTTCGAGAGGCTGCCGCTGCCGTTGCCGCCGCGCTCGGCGCGCAGCTTCTGGTTCGGGCGGAAGCCGGAGAGGTCGCGGCGCCGCGGATCCGCGACGAGCACGACGTCGCCGCCGTCGCCGCCGTCGCCGCCGTCAGGCCCGCCGCGCGGCACGAACTTCTCGCGGCGGAAATGCAGCGAGCCGTCGCCGCCCTTGCCGGCGATCACCGTCAACCGTGCCCGATCGTGAAACATCGCCAAACCCTAAAAGCGAGCTAAGCCCGACGGGCTTAGCAAGCGCAGATGAGGACTGTCCTGCGCAAAGCGCACGACCGTCCGCACAACAAGCCCTGACTGCAGGGAGCGCGCGGAAGACCACGCTCTTCCGCGCGCGGAGTTCCTATGCCCCCGTCGTCGACCCGTCGACGACGGAAACAAACCGCTTCTCGCCGCTCGTCCGGAACGCGACGACACCGTCGCGCTTCGCGAAGATCGTGTCGTCCTTGCCGATGCCGGCGCCCGCGCCGGGGCGGAAGCGGGTGCCGCGCTGGCGGACGAGGATCATCCCGGCCGTCACGTCCTGGCCGGCGAACAGCTTCACCCCGAGCATCTTCGGCTTCGAGTCGCGGCCGTTGCGCGACGAGCCCAGGCCCTTTTTGTGCGCCATTAGTGGCTCTCCTTCTCCGTCAGCGCCGCCTCGAGCGCCGCGATCGCGCCCTTGCGGTTCGCATTCGCCTTCTCGTGCTCGAGCGCAGCCTCGATGTTGGGGCGGCGCCAGCCGGATGCCTGCTCCGAGATCTGCACGACGGTCAGCTCGTCGTAGTCCTTCGGCGGATGCGCCTGGCGCGCCGGCGCCGCCTGCGCCGGTGCGGGCGCCGCCTCGGCCTTCGGCTTCGCAGCGGCAGCCTTCTTCGCGCTGCCCGCGCCGATCGACTCGATCTGGATCTCGGTCAGCCGCGACCGGAAGCCCGTGTGCCGCTTGTAGCCGGTGCGCTGGCGGTACTTGCCGATCCGCACCTTCTCGCCGAGCACGTGGTCGACGACGCGCGCCGTCACGGTGATCGACGGCGCGAGATCGGTGTCGCCGTCGCCGCCGACGAGCAGGACACGCGGCGTGAACGTCTTGCCGGCGTCGGTCTTGACGCGGTCGACGAGCAGCCGCTCGCCCTCCTGGACGCGGTACTGCTTGCCGCCGACGGTGATGATCGCGTAGCTCATAGCAAAGGAAATGCCCGGATTTCGGGCGGTCGCCAGTGTAGCGGCTACTCGAATTCGTCGCCCCACTGGGACATCGGCACGTAGTCCCAGTTCTCCTCGTCCTGCTGCTTCGGCCCGGGCTCCGGCGGCGAGTCGGCCTCCGGCTCCGGCTCGCCGCCGTTCGCCGACGGCTCGTCGCTGCGTGCCTCGCGCTTGCGACGGTTCTTGCCGCCGCGCGAGCCGCGCCGCGTCTTCTTCTTCGCAGGCGCCGCGGTGTCGCCGTTCTCGGACGGCGGCGCGTCCTCGCCGAGATCGTCCGGCGGCAGGTGGATCGTCACCGTCTTGCCAGCGGCCGGCGCGGCCTCTTCCTCTTGCTCCTCGACGGCCTCGGCCGACTCGGCGGCGGTCGCCGGCTTCTTCTTCCGGTTCTTGCCGCCGCGCGTGCCGCGCCGCGTCTTCTTCTTGGCGGTCTCGCCCTCGACCCCGGCCTCGGTCTCCGCCTCTGTCTCCGTCTCCGTCTCCGTCTCTGTCTCTGTCTCTTCGACCGTGTCCTCCGCGATCTCCTCGACTTCGACTTCGGCCTCGGCCTTGCGGGCGGGCGGCTTGCGCGTCGGCTTCTCGGCCTCGCCCTCGGCCGTCAGCGGCTCCACGGCCTTCGCCGCGCGCTTGACGAGCGACGCGTAGACGACGCCGTCGAAGACCCGCTCGATCTTCACCTTCACCTTCTTGCCGACGAGCGCCGCCGCGTCGCCGACGCAGATGTCGATGCCGTCGAGCTTCGCGACAGCAGCGGAGCCGTCGTGACGATCGACCTCCACGAGCTCGACCTGCAGCTCGGCTCCTTCCTCCGCCGGGCCGCTCGGCGCGAGATCGGCGAGCTTGCCCTCGCCGAGGACGACGAAGTGGTCGCTGTGCATGTCCGGCTTGCCGGTGAGGAAGAAGCGGCGCTTCGTCAGGGTCTCGAGCTCCATCAGCCGCCTCGCGCCGGGGCCGATCAACGCGGCCGCGATCGGCGCCGCGACCTCGACGCTGAACGCCTGCGACCGCGAGCCGTTCGCAAGTGCGCGCAGGCGCCGCTCGACGTCGATCGCCGCCGACGCCTCGGAATAGACGATGCCGTCGCCGCCGCACGTCGGGCACTTGCGCGTCATCACCTCGCGCGGGCCGTCGGTGACGTTCTGGCGCGTCATCTCGACGAGACCGAGCGGCGAGATCTCGACGACGTACGTCTTCGTCCGGTCACGCTCGAGCTCGCTGCGCAGTGCCTCCTCGACGGTCGCCCGGTTCTTGGGATTCGCCATGTCGATGAAGTCGATGACGATGATCCCGCCGATGTCGCGCAGCCGCAGCTGGCGGACGACCTCCTTCACCGCCTCGAGGTTGTTCTTCGTGATCGTGTCCTCGAGCCGCCCGCCCGCGTTCTTCCCGCGTGAGCCGACGAAGCGGCCGGTGTTGACGTCGATCACCGTGAACGCCTCGGCGTAGTCGAAGATCAGGTAGCCGCCCGAGGGGAGATCGACGCGACGCGAGAGCGTCGACTTGATCTCCTGCTCGACGCCGAACGCCTCCATCAGCGGCGGCTTCTCCTTGTAGCGGACGACGCGCTCGACCATGTGCGGCGACGTCTTCTTCAGGTAGCCGGTGATGCGCTTGAACGCCTGGTCGTTGTCGACATATGCCTTCTCGAAGTCGCCGGTGAAGAGGTCGCGCGTGACGCGGAGCGGCAGCTCGGCCTCCTGGTAGACGAGCTCCGGCGCCTTCGACTCCTTCGCCTTCGCCTGGATCGATTTCCACAGCCGCTGCAGGAAGACGAGGTCGCGCTCGATGTCCTCCTCGGACGCGCCCTCGGCCGCGGTGCGGACGATCACGCCGCCCTCCTTGACCTCGAGCTTCTTGAGGATGTCCTTCAGCCGCTGGCGCTCGTCGTCGTCGAGCCGGCGCGAGACGCCGAGGCCCTCGCCCTGCGGGACGAAGACGACGAACCGGCCCGGCAGCGAGATCTGCGTCGTCAGGCGGGCGCCCTTCGTCTTCATCGGGTCCTTCACCGCCTGGACGAGGATCTGCTGGCCGCGGCTGATCAGGTCCTGGATCTTCCGGCCGTGCCCCTTCTCGAGCTCGGGGCCGACGATCTCGTCGACGTAGAGGAAGCCGTTCTTCTCGAGGCCGATCTCGACGAACGCCGCCTCCATCCCGGGCAGGACGTTGTCGACCTGGCCGAGGTAGATGTTGCCGGCGATCGAGCGGCGCTCCGGCCGCTCGAGATAGACCTCGGCGACGCGGCTGTCCTCGAGCACGGCGACGCGCTGCTCACCGACGTCGACCGACACCACGAGCTCCCGCTTCGCCGCGGGCAGGGGCGCGCGGCGCGGCGGCTCGCGGCGGCGGCGCGGCTCGTTGCGGCGGCGCTCCTGCCGCTGGGACACAGCCTTCTTGGCGGCCGGCTTCTTCTCGGCCGGCGCCTTCTTCTCGGCCGCGGGCTTCTCGGCAGCCGTCGCCTCGCCCGGCTTCTTCCGGTTGCGCCCGCCGCGGCTGCCGCGGCGACGCTTCGGCTTGCTGGGATCGGTTGGATCGCCGGGAGCGGCCGCATCGGCGGCCGGCTCGTCGGTGACGACTACTTCGGGCTCGGGGAGCGGCGCAGTCTCCTCGACTGCAGCCGCAGGGACGTCGGATACGGACTTCCGTCGACGGAACCAGGGCAAGTAAGAACTCCTTCGGTGTGATGCGGCGCTGCGGCCGGGAGGGACGCGCGCTCGCTGGGAACGAAAAACTTCGGCATGGGCCGAACCCCAGGGTATCAGGGGGATCGGCTCCGTCCGGGCCGGGTCCTACGATCCGCGGCATCCGACCGGAGGTGAGATCGTGACCGTGACGGGGAAGCGCGAGGCCGAAGAGCTCCTGCTGATCGAGGAGGCGGACGCCTGGTTCGAGTATCTCGAGGCGACGCGGTCGCAGTCGGAGACGCGCTACCGCGAGGTCGAGCCCTGGGCGTGGGCGCGGCTCTCGCAACGGCTCCGCGCGATCAAGGCGCGCCGCGCAAAGCTCCGCCCCGCCGCCGCGTAGCCGTCAGTGGCCGCGTGGCGTCCCGATTTCGAGCCGCCTGAGCGTGGCCTCGCCGAGCGCGCGCGTGCCCGCATACGCCACGGCGCCCTTGATCGCCCAGCCCGCGAAGGGGACGAGGTCGAGCAGCTCGCGCGCGACCGCGCGCAGGCCGAAGCCGGCCGCGAGCGTGACGCCGATCTCCGGCAACCGCTCGCGCGGGCCCGCCTCGCGGCCGAACACCTGATACAGCCGCAGCACGAGCCGCAGCTCGTTCCGCGCCAGGATCGGCAGGTCGACGCCCGGGATGAAGACGGCCGCCGCGATCAGCCCGTTCTTACGCGAGAACCTCGCGATCAGCTGCTCGGCGACCGCGCGGCGTAGCACCGGCACCCGCGCCGCGAGCGGCGCGCCGTCCTCCCCCAGCCGTCCCGCGACCGCCTTCGCGATCGCGGCGACCGGGAAGCCCTCGCCCGGCCGCACGCGGACGACGTCCGACGCGAGCACATAGGGCACGTCGTCGACCTCGGGCGGCGCCAGCGCGACGATCGGGACGCGGGCGCGGCGCGCCCGCTTCAGCGCCGCCTGGTCCTCACCGTCGCCGGCCCAGACGTGCACGTAGATCGCCGCACCGCGGGGGTCATCCCCGCCACCGACGCCGAGCTCCTTGCGCAGCATCGGCGCGAGCGCCCGCGCGCCGCCGACGACGAGCGGCTTGCCGGCCTGCGCCGAGACGCTGATCTCCTTGACCAGCGCGCGCAGCGCGCCGATCGACAACGGCAGACTCAATTGTGGCCGCGCCCGCGACCGCAGGTGTGCGCCCAGCCGGCTGCGAACCGGCCCGCTGGGGCCTTCCGCCGAACGCGGAGGCTCGCGGCGATAGTGGGACTGTCGGCGCTCCCTGCGTCCTTCCACCGCCTGCTTCTCGCGCGGCTGAACGCGAACGAGCTCACGGGCGCGGCCACCGGCGCGGATTCCGCGCGACGCGGCCGCGCCCGTGGATCGCAAGCAGCACGCCGACCGCGGCGAGGTTCGCGATCATCGAGGAGCCGCCGACGCTCACGAACGGCAGCGGGATGCCGGTGATCGGCGCGATCCCCATCGTCATGCCGATGTTGACGAAGATCTGGAACAGGAGCGCGACGACGATCCCGCCCGCAACGATCGCCGAGTAGAGGTCGCGCGCGACGGTGACGATGCGCAGTCCGCGCCATAGCACGAGCAGGTAGAGCGCGAGCAGCACGGACGCGCCGACGAAGCCGCGCTGCTCGGCGAAGCCCGCAAACACGAAGTCGGTCTGGCTCTCCGGCAGGAAGCCGAGGTTGACCTGCGTCGAGTTGCGCACGCCGCGCCCGTTCAGCTCGCCCGAGCCGACGGCGGCGATCGACTGCTCGAGGTTGTACGTCGCGTCGACCGAGCACCGCTGCGGGTGCACGAAACAGGTCAGCCGCGACTTCTGGTAGCCGTGCAGGAACTCGACGCCGACGGCCGGCCCGATCCAGAGGACGACGCTGATGAGCAGCGCGGCGAGCGACCCGAGCACCGCGAGCTGGCGCCACGGCGTGCCGCTGACGAAGAGCATCGCGACGAGCGCGGCGGCGTACACGAGCGCGGTGCCGAGGTCGGGCTGTGCGAACACGAGCAGGATCGGCACGGCGCCGAGGCCGAGCACGCGCATCGTCAACGACGGGTCGGCGGCGCCGCGTGCGCGATCGGCGACGAAGCCCGCGATCGCGAGCACGAACAGCAGCTTCCCGAACTCCGAAGGCTGGAACTTGATGAAGCCGACGTCGATCCACCGCGTCGACCCGCGCGCGGCACGGCCGGCGATCAGCACGACGGCGATCAGGCCGATCGTGCTGAGGTAGATCGGCCGCCAGAAGCGGCGGTACAGGTCGGGGTCGACGACCAGCGCGACGGCGAGCGCGAGCAGCCCGACGCACGCGTAGACGATCTGCCGGTTCAGGAAGTAGTCGGGGTTGCCGGGGACGATGAAGCGCGTCACCCCCGAGACGGCCCAGAGCCCGACGGCAAGGAGGCCGGCGACGCCGAGGATCAGCAGCCAGTCGAGCGAGCGGAGGACGCTGCCGAGCGCCGCCGCCTCGCCGCGGCGACGAGTGATTCCTGCTCTCTGAGAGCCGGCGTACTCGAGCATCAGGCCATCGTGCCCATCAATCGGAGTGTTGGGAGGTCGTCTTCTGGATCTTCACGTGGAAGTAGGACGCGAAGACCTCTGCGGCCGCCGGCGCCGCGGCCGTCCCGCCGTGGCCGCCGTTCTCGATCACCGCGCAGACGACGAGCTTCGGATCCTCGGTCGGGCCGTACCCGCACCACCAGGACTGGTCCTTCATGCCCAGATACCCGGGCAGCGACACGACCTTCTCGGCAGTGCCCGTCTTGCCTGCGATCGAGACCGGGAACCGGCCGAACACGGGGTACGAGGTGCCGAACGTCATGTGCGTCGCCTCCCAGAGCCCCTGGCGCACGACCTGGATCGCCGCCGGGTCGGCCTTCACGTCCGGCGGGTTCGGCCGCGCCGGCGTCGGCACCGCCGTCCCGTTCGGGTTCTCGACGTCGAGCAGCAGGTGCGGCCTGACCAGCCTGCCGCCGTTCGCGATCAGCGCGTAGAAGCGGGCCATCTGGAGCGGCGTCACGAGCAGGTCGCCCTGGCCGATCGCGAGCTGGATCGAGTTGCCCGGCTTCCACAGCTGGTCGACCTGCCAGCAGCACGGGTCGCGCTTCTGCGAGTACTGGTGCAACCGCCACGTCCGCGTCGGCACGAGGCCCGGCGACTCGGGCCCGATGTCGGTGTGGGTTGGCGCGCCGAAGCCGAACCGGCGCGACCACGCCTGCAGCGGCTGGCCGCGGTCGCCCGGCAGCTCGTAGAACATGTTGCCCAGTTGGTAGAAGTAGGTGTCGCACGAGTACGCGAGCGCGGTCGGCAGATCCATCTGCTGGTTGACGCCCGGGTCCCAGTTGTGGAACGGATGGTGCGAGCGGTCGTCCGGCGACACGTACGTGCCCGTGCACGGGAGGTACGAGTACGGCGAGAGCAGGTGCTCCTGCATCGCCGCGAGCGCCGTCACCGGCTTGAAGGTCGAGCCCGGCGGATACGTCGCCATCGTCGCGCGGTTCAGCGACGGGAAGTTCGCCTCTGCCGCGGTCTTCTTCGTCAGTCCCTGCGCCGCCAGCGCCTTCTGGGTGACGCGGCCGGCGTACACCGAGGGCTTGTAGGTCGGTGCCGACGCCATCGCGAGGATCGAGCCGTCGCTCGGATCGAGCGCGACGATCGCGCCGCCGCGCGCGGCCCACTGGCCGTCGGCCTGCGCGAGCGCGATTCCGTCCTGCAGCGCGTGCTCGGCCGACTGCTGCAGCGGGAGCGACAGCGTCAGGCGAACGGTGTGGCCCGGCTTCGGGATCGACGTCGTCTGAAGGACGCTGCGCGGCCGGCCGAGCGCATCGAGGTGCCGCTTCGCGGTGCCGTCGACGCCGCGAAGGTAGCTGTCGTACGCCGCCTCGACACCGGACTGCCCGAGCTGGTCCTGGAGGCTGTAGCCCTTGCCGAGCGTCTGCAGCTGCGGCTGCGTGATCGCGCCGACGTAGCCGAGCACCTGCGCGGCGAGCGACTGGTACGGGTAGTGCCGGACGTACGTCTTCCCCGTCGTGATCCCCGGGAAGTCGCCGGTGTGCTCCGCGAGATAGGCGACCAGCCGCTCGTTCGCATCGGTGACGACAGTCACGGGCGTCAGCGGGTCGCCGCGCCGCTTCTTCATCCCGCGCACGATCTCCTTGAGCGGCACATTCGTCAGCTGCGAGAGCCGCTTCAGCTCGCCGTAGTGCGACTTCGGCAGGTCGGAGGGCCAGATCTGCACAGCAGTCGCCGCCGCGTTCGTGACGAGCGGCCGGCCGGAGCGGTCGACGATCTGGCCGCGCGGCGCGAGCACGGGCACCGACCGGAACGAGTTCGCCTGAGCCTGGTCGACGTACTTCGTCCCCGCCAGGACCTGCAGGGCCCACAGGCGGAGGAAGAGGGCCGCGAAGACGATCAGCAGCGCCGCCATCAACAGGCCGACGCGCCGCGTGATCCGCGGGCTGCGCCACGGCGCAACCGGCTCGGGCTGCCGCTCCGGCTCGGGAGACGAGACGACGGGCGGGCGCTCCAGGGTGCTAGCCAAGGAGCTGCACCTCGGTCGCGTAGTCGCCGCGGTCGAGCGGGCGCAGCAGGCGGCGCACGAGTGCGTACACGGGCGCGGTGAGGATCAGGTTGAGCACGATCGACGGCACGAGCCCGCGGGCGAGCGGCGCCGCCGGGGCGGGCTCGCCGAGCACGAAATGGAGGACGAGCACGCCGAACGAGTAGAGCACCGTGATCACCGCGACCGAGAGGAACGGCGCGTGAGCGCGGTCGCGACCCGTCGTCTCGCCGTAGCGGCCGATCCAGTAGCCGGCGAGCGTCAGCACGAGCGACGTCAGCCCGAGCTTCGCTCCGGTCGCCGTGTCGACGATCAGCCCGGCGAAGAACCCGCCGACGGCGCCGAACATCGAGCCGCGCAGCAGCGCGACGGCGACGAGCATCACGAGCAGGAGATCCGGCTCGCCGGCGAGCACGCGCGCCTGCGAGAAGATCGAGACCTGGAAGATCGCCGCGACGAAGAGGAGAGCCGCGGCCTTGAGGCCGTCGACGACGCTCACTTCGGCGTCTTGGGAACGAGCGCCGCAACCGCGTCGAGCGAGTCGAAGCGCGCGTACGGCGTCACCTGAACACTGAGGAACGTCGCAATGTCGCTCGGCGACGCGGAGAGCACCGTGCCGATCTGGATGCCGTACGGGTAGTAGGACGGATAGCGACGGTCGACGGTGCCGCGCGTGACGACGACGTCGCCCTTCTCGACCGTCGCCTCCTTCGGCACGCGATCGAGGATGAACGTGCCGCGCGGGCCGCGGCGGATGAGCCCGCTGACGTTGTGCGTGACGTCGACGGCGGCGACGGAGCTCTCCTCGTCGTTGAGCAGCGTCACCTGCGACGTCGACGGGAAGACGTTCGTGACGCGGCCGATCAATCCGTCCGCGGTGACGACCGGTGTGTTGATCCGGATACCGCTGTTCGCGCCGGCGGCGATCGTCACCTGCTGTGCGAACGGCGTGCCGGGGAACGAGATCACGGTCGTGTTCACCGGTGCGTAGTCCTTCGGGAACGACCTCAGGTTCTCGAAGCGCAACAGCGCCTCCAGCTCGGCGGCGCGCCGCGCGCCGGCGAGATTTGCGGTCGCCTGCGCACGCAGCTGGCGCACCTCGCGCTTCAGCTTCTCGTTCTCCGACTTCGCGCCCGTCAGCCCGGTGACGTAGTCGTACGCGTCGCGGAACGGCCGCGCGACCCGTTCGGCGGCGACCTGGAACGGGCGGAGGACGGTCGCGCCGTACCCCTGCGCCGTGTGCAGCGCGCCGGATGTGGGCGAGCGGAACGAGACCGTCAGGAGGACAAGCGCGATGAGGACCAGGACGACGAGGACCGCGCGGCGGAGCTGCGCGTTCCTGCCCCTGGGGGGCCGCCGTTCGTTCCTGGAGCGCTGGACCGACGTGCCCAGCACCGCCACGCGCGCGGTGCGGTCGCGGGAAGCCACCTGCCTAGGGTAACGGCCTTCCCGGCGGAACGAGGCCTATTAGTCGGGCCCGGAGGTCCCAGGCGGCGCTTCGCTAGTGGCGGCGGCCGTTGCGCGAGCGGGCGCGCGCCCGGTTCGAGCGGTGGATCGCCTCGAACTCCTCGAGGCTCCGCCCGGAGCCGACGGCCACGCACGTGAGCGGGCTCTCGGCGAGGTGCACCGGCATCTGCGTCTCGTGGCGCAGCCGCTCGTCGAGCCC
>DASXWV010000045.1:0-24754 GCA_036503495.1 Gaiellaceae bacterium | reverse complement strand
TCGCGCCGGAGGACGGCGAGGGCGCCGCCGGGCTCGTCGCGGTCGCCGAGCGCGCCGTCGCGCCGCTCGAGACGCTCGCGGCCGAGCTGAAGCGCGCGGGCGACGAGCTCCGCGACGTCGAGTTGCGGCTGCGCGAGACGGCATCCGATCTCCATTCGTTCCTCGCGTCGCTCGACGCGGAGCCGGCGCGGCTCGACGAGATCGAGGCGACCCTCGACCGCATCGCCGAGGCGAAGCGCCGTTTTCGCTGCCAGACGTACGAGGAGCTGCTCGCACGGGCCGGCGAGGCGCGCGCCGAGCTCGACGCGCTCGCCGACGGTGTCGATCCGGTGGAGGCGGCGGCGGCCGCGCTCGCGACGGCCGAGGCGCGCATGCGCTCGCTCGCAGCCGCAATGCACGGCGCGCGCGTCGAGGCGGCAACCGCCTTCGCGGCGGCGGTCTCCGCCGAGCTGCGGGACGTCGGGATGGGCGAGGGCGAGCTCCGCTGCGATGTGCGCGAGCGCGACCTGGGCGTGACGGGCGCGGACGAGGCGGTGTTCCTCGTCCGGCCGAACGCGGGACTGCCGTTCGCGCCTGCGGCCGAGACGGCGTCAGGCGGTGAGCTCTCCCGCATTGCGCTCGCGCTCGCGGTGGTCGCCGGCGGCGAGACGCTCGTCTTCGACGAGATCGACGCGGGCATCGGCGGCGAGACCGCGCACGCCGTCGGCCGCGTCCTGCAGCGGCTCGCGCAGCAGGCGCAGGTGATCACGATCACACACCTGCCGCAGATCGCGTCGCTCGCCGACCGCCACTTCCGGGTCGCCAAGATTTCCGGCGAGCCGACGCACACGCGGATCGACCAGCTCGACGAGACCGAGCGGAAGGCGGAGCTCGAGCGGATGCTCGGCGGGCAGGAGTTCCTTGCCGCAGTACGCGGCTAAGGGCTCAGACTGCACTGCGAAGCCTGGGGTGACGGCGCGCCGGTCAATCGAGCATGGATTCCGCGCGATCGCGCTCGATTTCCCGGGTCACGGCAAGAGCGAGCCTCCTCCAGATCCCGCGCGCGTCGCCACCGTCGAGCTCGCCGCGGACGTCGTCGCGCTGCTCGACACGCTCGCTCTCCCCCGAGCTCCGCTCGTCGGCCTCTCGATGGGCGGCGCCGTCGCCCTCCAGGTCGCGCTCGACGCGCCGGGGCCGCCCGCGCGTTCTGCGAAACGCGAACCTCGCAGGCAACGACTTCGAGGCGTTGCTGCCAGACCTCGAGACCGGAGGCTGACCTGCGGGGCTCGTGAGCGCACGGGCGTTAGCCGTCCCGCTGCCCCTCCTCGCCGCCGACCGCGACGAGTACATGCATGCGCCTCCACGACCTCGGGCACCATGACGTGCTCGTGGACGAGCGTGTGAAGCGTGAGGCCCTCCGGTTTCTCGACGATGCCGCAGTACGCGGCTGAGCGGGTCCTGCTCGCGCCGCTCGCCGACGTCTGGGCGTTCGTCGCGGAGCCGTACAACCTGCCGGACTGGTGGCCGGGCGTCTCCGGCGTCCAGACGGACCGCCGCGGGCTGGCACCCGGCGCGCGCTGGCAGGTGCTCGGCCCGGACCGGCCGACGCTCTTCAAGAAGCCCGACGCGTCCGGGACGCTGCTGGTCCTCGACGTCGTGCCGATGCGCCGGATCGCCTTCCAGCTCACCGCCCAGCGGCTCGACGCGGAGCTCGAGCTCGAGCCGATCGAGGAGCGCGGCACGCGGGCGCGGCTGGCCGTCGACGCGCCGTTCATGGTCGTCCGCCGCTCGTTTCCCCAGCTTGCGCTCTCGCGGCTCTATCACCTGGTGCAGACTGCAGCGGACCCGTCGTGACGGAGGAAGCACGCCTCGAGCAGCTCGCTGCGGGCCTGACGCCCGTCACCGACGGCTGGTTCGTCGTCAACGTGCGCGACGCGGCCTGGGTGACGAACGAAACGCTCGGCGACGCGTGCACCTTCGAAGGCGACGGCACGCCGCCCTTCGGCGAGATCGGCTACACGCTCGGCGTCCTCCGGCCCGGCGTGGCGAGCGGGCTGTACCACCGCGAGTCGAACCAGGAGGACTTCCTCGTGCTTGCGGGCGAATGCCTGCTGCTGATCGAGGGCGAGGAGCGGCACCTTCGCGCGTGGGACTTCGTGCATTGCCCGCCGGAGACGGAGCACATCTTCGTCGGCGCCGGCGACGGCCCCTGCGTGATCTTCATGGCGGGCGGACGCACCGGCGAGCAGCGGATCACGTACCCGCGCTCTGAGCTCGCGCTCCGGCACGGCGCCGGCGTCGAGGAGGAGACGACCGTCCCGCGCGAGGCATACGCCCCGTTTCCGAACTGGGAGCCGGGGCGGCCGGCGGGCTGGGCCGGGCTGCCCTGGGACGACTCGTTCGTCCGACCGTAGCCGCTGCTACTTTGAGATCCCGTGAGCGCACGGGCCCCGAAGTACGTCTTCGTCACCGGCGGCGTCGTCTCCGCGCTCGGCAAGGGAATCGTCGCAGCATCGCTCGGCCGGCTGCTCAAGTCGCGCGGCCTCCGCGTCCAGCTGCAGAAGTTCGACCCGTACCTGAACGTCGACCCGGGGACGATGTCGCCGTTCCAGCACGGCGAGGTGTACGTGACCGAGGACGGCGCCGAGACCGACCTCGACATCGGCCACTACGAGCGCTTCGTCGACGAGAACTTCCTCCGCAGCGCGAGCCACAGCGCCGGCGCGATCTGGGACACCGTCCTCCGCAAGGAGCGGAAGGGCGACTTCCTCGGCGCGACGGTCCAGGTGATCCCGCACATCACGAACGAGATCAAGGCGCGCATCAAGCGCGCCTCCGAGACAGGGGCTGGAAGCACCGGCGGCCGAGCCGCCGGTGCGCGGCCCGAAGAAGGTGCCGCCCTCGGCGGCCCCGGGCCGACCGACGTCGTGATCAGCGAGATCGGCGGCACCGTCGGCGACATCGAGTCGCTGCCGTTCCTCGAGGCGATCCGCCAGTTCCGGCGCGAGGTCGGCCCGGAGAACGTGATGTACGTCCACGTCACGCTCGTGCCGTTCATCGAGGCGGCGGGCGAGCTGAAGACGAAGCCGACCCAGCACTCGGTCAACGAGCTGCGCCGCATCGGTATCCATCCGGATGTCGTGGTCTGCCGCTCGCACGAGGAGCTGTCGCGCGACATCCGCGACAAGATCGCGCTCTTCGCCGACGTCGATCCGCGCGCCGTCGTCGCGAGCCCCGACGTCCCTGACGTCTACCTCGTGCCCGAGGTTCTGCAGGCGGAGGGGCTCGACGCGCTCGTCGTCGAGAAGCTCGCGCTCGATGCAGGGCCCGCGGAGCTCGGCGAGTGGGCGGAGCTCACGCGCCGCATCGACCGGCGCCGCGAGCTCGTCGAGATCGCGCTCGTCGGCAAGTACGTGAAGCTCCAGGACGCGTACCTCTCCGTGCACGAGGCGCTCAAGCATGCGGGGCTGCACAACGGCAGCGCCGTCCGTGTGCGCTGGGTCGACGCGGAGAACATGTCGTACGACGAGACGGCCGAGCTGCTCGACACCGTCGACGGCGTCCTCGTCCCGGGCGGCTTCGGGTCGCGCGGCTGGGAGGGGAAGATCCTCGCCTGCCGCGTCGCGCGCGAGCGCCGGATCCCGTATCTCGGCATCTGCCTCGGCATGCACGTCGCCGTCTCCGAGTTCGCGCGCCATGTCGTCGGCCTCGACGGCGCCAACTCGACCGAGATGGATCCCGAGACGCCGTACCCGGTGATCGACCTGCTTCCCGAGCAGAAGGGCATCGAGGATCTCGGCGGCACGATGCGCCTCGGCGCACAGGCGGTCGAGGTCGCCGCCGGGACGCGCGCGCGCGAGCTGTACGGCGACGCGGTCATCCACGAGCGCCACCGCCACCGCTACGAGGTGAACAACGCCTACCGGCAGCGGCTCGTCGACGCCGGGCTCGTCGTCTCCGGGACGTTCCAGGACGGGCGGCTCGTCGAGATCGTCGAGCTGCCGGACCATCCGTGGTTCGTCGCGAGCCAGTTCCACCCTGAGTTCAAGTCGCGGCCGACGCGCCCGGCGCCGCTGTTCAACGGGTTCGTCGCAGCCGCGCTCGAGCGGGCACGGTCTCGCTCCGGCCACACGGTCGCCGCCGCGTAACCTGCGGCGTCGTGTCCGACGTCCTCGACCTCTTCCTCGAGCTCGCCGCGCTGCCGACGCCTCCCGGCGAGGAGCGCGCCGCGGCCGACGCCGTCCTCCGCTACCTCCGCGACCTCGGCCTGCAGCCGGACGAGGACGACTGCGGCCCGACGATCGACTCGACGATGGGCAACGTGTACGCGCGCATCGAGCCGACGGCGCCGGGCACGCCGCTCTTTTTCTGCGCACACCTCGACACGGTGCCGCCGTCCGGGCCGCTCCAGCCGGTCGTCGAGGACGGCGTCGTGTGCAACGCCGGCGGGACGATCCTCGGCGCTGACAACAAGTCCGCTGCGGCGGCGATGCTCGACGGCGTCCGCCGCGTTCTCGCCGAGAGCCGGCCGCACGCCGGCATCGAGCTCCTGTTCACGCCGAAGGAGGAGGTCGGCCTCATCGGCGCCTACGCCTTCGACGCGTCGCGGCTGCGGGCCGACGTCGGCTACGTCTACGACCAGGCCGCGCCGATCGGCGAGATCATCCTCGGCGCACCCTGGTCGCAGTCGATGGAGGTGCGATTCCACGGCCGCGCGTCGCACTCCGGGATGTTCCCCGAAGAGGGCCGCTCGGCGATCCTGGCGGCCGCGCGCGCGATCGCCGATTTGCGCCTCGGCCGCGTCGACGACGACTCGACCGCGAACGTCGGCGTGATCGACGGCGGCACGGCGGGCAACATCGTTCCGGAGCACTGCTCCTTCCTCGCGGAGGCGCGCTCGCAGAAGGAGGAGAAGCTGCGCGACCTCGTGCAGGAGATGCTCGACGCGTTCAGCTTCGCGGCGACTGCGACCGACTGCGAGGTCGAGACGCAGGTGCGGAAGAGCTACACCGGCTACCGGTTCAAGGAGTCGGACGACGTCGTGCAGCTCGCGGCGAAGGCGCTCGCCGCGTGCGGCCACGAGGTCACGTACGCACTCTCCGGCGGCGCGGCCGACGCGAACGCCTTCAACGAGGTCGGGAAGCGCTGCGTCAACCTCGCGAACGGGATGACCGACATCCACACGTCGAACGAGCACATCGCGGTCGCTGATCTCGACGCGATGGTCGAGGTGACGCTCGCGCTCGTCGACGCAGCGCTCGAGCACTGATGGAAGCACGCCGTCTTGGCCCGGTCGTCGGGCTGGGGACATGGAACACGTTCGGCGGCGACGCGCGACTCGCGCGCGACGTCGTCGGCGCGGCGCTCGATGCGGGCGTCGTGCTGTTCGACTCGTCGCCGATGTACCGCGGCGCGGAAGCGTCGCTCGGTGCGGCCCTGGCCGGCCGCGGCTCCGTGGCGACGAAGATCTGGGCGCCGTCCGTCGAGGAGGGGCGCGAGCAGTATCGCCGCCAGCGCGAATGGTTCGGGCGCGTGCAGATCGAGCAGATCCACAACCTGGTGGCGTGGGAGCGGCAGCTCGAATGGCTCGAGGAGGAGCGCGACGCCGGCAACGTCGATCTGCTCGGCGTCACGCACTACGCGTCCGGCGCGTTCGACCGGCTGGCCGATGCGCTGCGGACGAAGCGGTTCGACGTCGTGCAGCTGCCGTACAACCCGCACGAGCGCGAGGTGGAGAACGAGTTGCTGCCGCTCGCAGCCGAGCTCGGCGTCCGCGTGATCGTTATGCGACCGCTCGCGGAAGGGGAGCTCGCCCGCCTCGACGTCGAGCCGGCGGCGCTGCGCGAGCTCGGCGTCGACACGTGGGCGCAGGCGCTTCTCAAGTGGGCGCTCTCCGACGAGCGCGTCGACGTCGTCATCCCCGCCACCTCGAAGCCCGAGCGCTGCGCCGAGAACGCGGCCGCCGGCGAGCCGCCGTGGTTCGCGCCGGAGCAGCGCGCGCTCGTGGAGGAGCTGTGTACCTGAAGATCGTCGTCGAGAACGGCAAGGAGATCGTCGACCATCCCGGGTCGGTCGCGGTTGTCGCCGTCGACACCGAGGATCGCGTCTGGCTCGTCAGGCAGCGCCGCGAGCCGGCAAAGAAGGAGCTGCTCGAGCTGCCTGCCGGCACGCGCGAAGAGGGCGAGGAGCCGCTCGTCACGGCACAGCGCGAGCTCGAGGAAGAATGCGGGCTGACGGGCGGCGAATGGCATGAGCTCGTCTCCGGGTGGACGACGCCGGGCTTCGTGCGTGAGCACATGACCGTCTTCCTCGCCGAGGGCGTCGAGCCGACCGGTGAGCAGCACCTCGATGAGAGCGAAGACGTCGAGATCGTGCGCTGGCCCGTCGACGAGATCGAGCAGCGCTTCGGCGAGCTGGACGATCTGAAGACGCAGCTCGGTCTGCTGCTCTACGTCACCACCCGCGCCACGACTCACGGGAGATGAAGATCCCGTGGCCCGTGCCTGTCCTGCACGTCAGGCCGGTCACGCGTGACACGCACGTGAACGCCGCAAAGCGCCACGTGTGCCCGTACGCGAGGCGGCGGTAGACCGGCTTGTCGTGGTTCGAGTCGTAGAGGATCCCACCCGAGCACACCGGCGCCGCGCGACGCGTCGCGTAGACCTCCCAGCCGTGCCAGTCGAGGCCGCTGCGCGCCTGGCACCCGTCCTGCTCGCGCTTGTTGTATGACGCCTGCCTGATGTCGCAGAGGAGGTGCGCAGGCTTCGCGGGCACGTAGAAGCAATGGATGTTCCCGCTCGGCGTGACGACGCCGGGGAGCGCTGCCAGGAGAACTGCGAGAAGATGCATACGCGGTATTCTCCCGCGCCGGAATGAGAATTGCAGTAGCCAAGGAGATCAAGACCGACGAGTACCGCGTCGCGTTGACCCCCGCGGGCGCGCGCGAGCTCGTCCAGCGCCGCCACGAGGTGCTGGTCGAGACGGGTGCCGGCGACGGCAGCTCGATGCCGGACGGCGACTACGAGCGCGCCGGCGCAACGATCGTCTCGGTCGACGAGGCGTGGGCGAACGCCGAACTGCTGCTCAAGGTGAAGGAGCCGATCGAGCCCGAGTATGCCCGTCTACGCGAGGACCTCGTCCTCTTCACGTATCTCCACATCGCCGCCGACGCGCCGCTGACGCGCGCGCTCGTCGACAGCGGGATCAGGGCGGTCGCGTACGAGACGGTCGAGACCGACGACCGCCGGCTGCCGCTGCTCGCGCCGATGAGCGAGATCGCCGGCCGGCTCGCGTCGCAGGCCGGCGCGTACTTCCTCGAGAAGCCGCTCGGCGGCCGCGGTCTCCTGCTCGGCGGCGTGCCCGGCGTCCAGCCGGGCAAGGTGCTCGTGCTCGGCGGCGGCGTCGTCGGCTACAACGCGGCGGTCATCGCGATCGGCCTCGGCGCGCAGGTGACGATCCTCGACAAGTCGATCGACCGGATGCGCTACCTCGACGAGATCCTCTCCGGCCGCGTCAGCACGGTCATGTCGTCGACGTTGCAGATCGAGTCGATGATCGGCGACGCAGACCTCGTGATCGGCGCGGTGCTCGTGCCCGGCGCGCGCGCGCCGAAGCTCGTGACGCGCGAGATGCTCGGCGGGATGAAAAGGGGCGCCGTGATCGTCGACGTCGCGATCGACCAGGGCGGCTGCGTCGAGACCGCACATCCGACGACGCACAGCGACCCCGTCTACGAGGTCGACGGCGTGCTGCACTACTGCGTCGCGAACATGCCCGGCGGCGTGCCCATCACCTCGACGAAGGCGCTGACGAACGCGACGCTGCCGTACGTCGAGGCGATCGCCGAGCACGGGCTCGCCGACGCGGTCGCGCGCGACAAGGCGCTCGCGAAGGGCGTCAACGTGGTCGAGGGCCGCATCACGTACGAGCCCGTGGCCGAGGCGCACGACCTCGACTACACGCCGCTCGGCGACCTGCTGGCCGTGTAGCTGCTCGCACCGCTCCGCTGCGGCCGCGACGCTGGGAGCGTGTCCCGCAGCCGGTGCGCCAGGGCTAGGCGTCGTTCTCGGGCGCCGGCGTCTTCGGCGGCGACAGCTTGACGACCACCCACGTGATTCCGGCGGCGGCGCCGACGACGCAGGCGATGAAGACGATGAAGGCCAGCACTCCGAGGACGTTCGACATGGTGGAATTAGGATAGCCCGGTGGCCCGCGCCTGCGTGATCGTCCTCGATGCCGTCGGTGCCGGCGAGCTGCCGGACGCCGCGGAATACGGCGACACGGGCTCGAACACGCTCGCGAACGTCGCGAAGGCGGTCGGCGGGCTCGATCTGCCGACGATGGAGGCGCTCGGCCTCGGCAACGTCGAGCCGCTCGACGGCTGCCCACCGCAACCCGGCGCCCCCGCCGTCGCCGGCCGGCTCGTCGAGCGCTCGAAGGGCAAGGACACGACGACCGGCCACTGGGAGCTGATGGGCGTGCTGACGTTGCAGCCGTTCCCGACGTACCCACACGGCTTTCCGCACGACGTCATCGACCCGTTCATGCACCGGACCGGACGCGGCGTGCTCGGCAACAAGCCCGCGTCGGGAACGGAGATCATCCAGGAGCTCGGTGAGGAGCATCAGCAGACGGGCAAGTGGATCGTCTATACGTCGGCCGACTCGGTCTTCCAGATCGCGGCGCACCAGGAGACCGTCCCGCTCGACGAGCTGTACGACGCGTGCAAGATCGCGCGCGAGATCCTGAGCGGCAAGCACGCGGTCGGACGCGTGATCGCGCGCCCGTTCACGGGCTCGCCCGGCAGCTACGAGCGCACGCCGAACCGGCATGACTACTCGCTCGCGCCGAAGCGCCCGAACTACCTGACGCTCCTCCGCGGCGCCGGCACGAGAGTGCACGCCGTCGGCAAGATCTCCGACATCTTCGCGGGCTGCGACATCGACGAGTCGCACCCGACGAAGTCGAACAGCGACGGCATCCAGCAGACGGAGCGGCTGCTGCGCGAGCTCGACGACGGGCTGATCTTCACCAATCTCGTCGAGACGGACATGCTCTGGGGCCACCGCAACGACCCGGTGAACTTCCACCGCTGCCTGCAGGACTTCGACCGACGGTTGCCGGACATCCTCGACGCGCTGCGGCCCGGCGACCTGCTGGTCATCACGTCCGACCACGGCTGCGACCCGACGACGCCGTCGACCGACCACTCGCGCGAGCACGCGATGCTGATGGCGTACGTCGAGGGCCGCAACGCGGCCGGCAAGATCCACGAAGGAGAGTTCGCGGACGTCGGGGCGACCGTGAACGCGTGGCTCGGTGGGAAGGCGCCGAGCCGCGGCATCCCCGGCGAGCCGATCTTGAGCCCGTGAGGCTCGACAACCCGCTCCTCGTCCGCTGGGAGTACGCGAGTGAGGAGCGTCTGGAGAAGCGGAACGCGATTCTGCGGTCGCTCTCGCAAGGCCCGAATCCGGAGGATGCGGCGTTCGCGGCCGTCGCCGCCGCGAAGCCGACGCGCGCGCTCGACGTCGGCTGCGGTCTCGGCGAGCTCGGCGACCGCTTCCAGCGTGACCTCGGGACGCAGGTGTGCGCGGTCGACATCTCGCCGCGCATGGTCGAGCTCGCAAAGGCGCGCGGCCTCGACGCGCAGGTCGCAGACGTCGAGCAGCTGCCGTTCGAGGATCGCGACTTCGACTGCGTCTTCGCCGGCTGGGTGCTCTACCACGTCCCCAACCTGGAGCGCGCGATCGCCGAGATCGCGCGCGTGCTGAAACCCGACGGGACGCTCGTCGCTGCGGCGGTCTGCACCGACAACATCGACGAGGTATGGCGGCTGATCGGCGTCGACGAGCCGCGCGAGCCGCTCTCGTTCACGCGCGAGAACGGCGCGGAGCTGCTCGCGCCGCACTTCGGCGACGTCGTGCGGCAGGACGTCGTCGGCGAGCTCGTGTTCCCCGACAGCGAGTCGCTCCGCACCTTCGTCGCGTCGACGATCGACCGCGCGCATCTCGCGCCGTCGGTTCCCGAGATCACGGAGCCGTTCCGTGCGACAACCCGGCACGTCATCTTCATCGGGAGGCGTCCGCGCTGATCCGCGCGGCCGAGCTGATCCAGCAGAAACGGGACGGGCGCGAGCTCGACCCGGACGAGCTCGCCGAGCTGATCCTCGCGTACGCGCGCGGCGAGGTGCCGGACTACCAGCTCGCCGCCTTCTGCATGGCGGTCTACTTCCAGGGGCTGTCACCCGCGGAGACGTTTGCGCTCACCGACGCGATGGTGCGGAGCGGTGAGACGATCGACCTCGGCAGCGCGCTCGGCCGGCGCGTCGTCGACAAGCACTCGACGGGCGGCGTGGGCGACAAGACGACGCTCGCGGTCGGCCCGATCGTTGCCGCGTGCGGCGTTCCCTTCGGGAAGATGAGCGGCCGCGGGCTCGGTCACACCGGCGGCACGCTCGACAAGCTGGAGGCGATCCCCGGCTTCCGCGTCGAGCTCTCGCTCGACGAGTTCGTCGCGCAGGTACGCGACGTCGGCATCGCGATCGTCGGCCAGACGGCGGATCTCGTTCCTGCCGACAAGCAGCTGTACGGGCTGCGCGACGTGACCGCGACCGTCGACAACGTGTCGTTGATCGCGGCGAGCATCATGTCGAAGAAGATCGCGTCGGGCGCGGATGCGATCGTCCTCGACGTGAAGGTCGGCGACGGCGCATTCATGAAGACGCAGCCCGATGCGCAGGTGCTCGCCGAGACGATGGTCGCGCTCGGCAAGCGCGCAGGCCGCGAAGTCGTCGCGGTGCTCACCGACATGGACCAGCCGCTCGGTCACGCCGTCGGCAACGCGCTCGAGGTGCACGAAGCGGTGGCGACGATCCGCGGCGACGGGCCCGACGACTTCCGGGAGCTCGTGCTCGACTCGTGCGCGCACCTGCTCGCGCTCTCCGATCTCGACCTGTCGAGGGAGGAGGGGCGGCGGCGGGCCGAGCGCGCGGTCGCCGACGGCTCCGCCTACGAGGCGTACGAGCGGTGGGTACGGGCGCAGGGCGGCGACCCGGACGAGGCGGCGCTGCCGAAGGCGCCGTTCGTCCGCGAGGTCTTCGCGCCGCGCGCCGCGTACGTCCACCGTGTCGGCGCGCTGCCGATCGGGCTCGCGGCGGTGCACCTCGGCGGTGGCCGCCGTGCGAAGGACGATGCGATCGACCACAGCGTCGGCATCGTGTGCCGGAAGAAGCGCGGCGACGCCGTGCAGCACGGCGAGCCGCTGGCGGTCGTCCACGCCCGCGACGAGTCGAGCGCCGCGGCGGCCGTCGCCGAGGTGCTCGCAGCCTACGAGCTCGGCGACGAGGAGCCGCGGCCGCGGCCGATCATCCTCGACACGCTCGTCGGCTGATGCCCGAGCTGCCCGAGGTCGAGACCGTTCGCCGGACGCTCGCGCCGGTGCTCACCGGCCGCACGCTGAAGGGCGTCCGCATCGACGACGCGCGGCTGACGCGGCCGTACGACCCGGTGCACATCGCGGCCGAGCTGCAGGGCGAGCGCGTGACGGAGGTCGGGCGGCGCGGCAAGTACCTGATCGTCCGCTTCGCATCCGGGCGTGCGCTGCTCGTGCACCTGCGGATGACCGGCAGCTTCCACATCGACGACGAGGCGACGCACGAGCGCGCCGTCGCGACGCTCGACGACCGGACGCGCGTCTCGTACCGCGACGTCCGCCGCTTCGGCACCTGGCTGCTGCTCGAGCCCGACGAGGTCGACCCCTACCTCGACGCGAAGGTCGGCGAGGAGCCGCTCGACGCGCTCTTCACCGTCGCGCACCTCGGCGAGCGACTGGAGAAGCGCAGGGCGCCGATCAAGGCGGCGCTCCTCGACCAGCGCACGCTCGCCGGGCTCGGCAACATCTACACGGACGAGGCTCTGTGGTGGGCGCGCATCCACCCGCTGCGTGCCGCCGAGTCGCTGACGCGCGACGAGGTGCGGCACCTGCACCGGGCGATTCGCCGGGCGCTCGAGCGCGGGATCGCGCGGCAGGGCGCAGACCTCGGCGACGGGGTCTACCGGGGCGGCCGCATGCAGAAGGAGTTCAAGGTCTACGGCCGCGCCGACGAGCCGTGCGACCGCTGCGGGACGCCGATCGCGAAGACGCGGGTCGGCGGCCGCGGCACGTGGTTCTGCCCGAATTGTCAGGCAGCCAGCAGCTCGTCGAGCCGGCCGTCGCGCTCGAGGCGCCACAGCTCGGTGTAGCCGCCGATCGGCCTGCCGTCGATCAGGATCTGCGGCACCGTCCAGCCGCCGGTCAGATCGTGGAGCTTCTGCCGGAACGCCGGATCGTCGTCGAGGCGGATCTCCTCGTAGGCGAGCCGCTTGCCGTCGAGGAGCGCCTTCGCCCGCACGCAGTAGCCGCACCAGGCGGTCGTGTACATCTGGATCTGCGCCACTATCGGTTAAAACGCATAAGCGGCGCGATTCGTTCCCGGGGTTTCGCGCGGGCTACGTGCGCTTGGATCGGGGGCCAGCTGGGTCAGCATCTGCGCGGTGTCGAAGGCGCTGAATGCGTCGCCATTTTCGAGCTCGACGGTACACGGAAGGCCGCTGTGCTCGATTGACACCCGGCCGTGGGTGCAGGAGGATTGCGCCTTCCCCGAGTCGAGGAGGCGAGACCGATGTCGTGGCAGCTGAGCGGCAGCTACGTGGAGACCTGCTCGTGCGATCTGATCTGTCCCTGCAATGCGACGTTCGACCACGGTGCGACGTACGACTACTGCCGCGTGGTGCTCGCGTTCGCGATCCGCAAGGGCGAGATCGACGGCACGGACGTCGGCGGCCTGAACGTCGCCGCGATCGCGGACACGCCGAAGGTGATGACCGAGGGGAACTGGCGGCTCGGGATCTTCGTCGACGAGCGCGCCTCGGACGAGCAGATGGAGAAGCTCGTCGGCGTCTTCAGCGGCCGGATGGGCGGCCCGATGGAAGGCCTCGCCCCGCTCGTCGGCGAGGTGCTCGGCGTCGAGCGGGCGGCGATCAAGATCGACGACGACGGGCTCCGGCACAGCGTCCGCGTCGCCGACTCGATCGACTTCGAGATCCAGGACATCGTCCCCTTCGGGGTCGAGAGCGGGCAGCCCGTGCGCTTCGACGGGATGTTCCACCCCGTCGGATCCGACCTGACGATCGCCGAGGCCACGCGCTCGAAGATCAACGCCTTCGGCATCGAGTACGAGGGAAAGACGGGCCTCTCGAAGGCCGACTTCTCCTGGGCGGCGTGACCGGCGCCAACCCGCTCTGGCAGGCGGTGCGCGTGCGGGCCGGCCTCGTCGCCGCGCTCGGCGCCACCGCCGCAGTCGGCTGGTGGTGGACGGCGAGCCGGATGCGCGGCATGGACGACGGGCCGTGGACCGGGCTCGGCCGCTTCGGCTGGTTCGTCTCCGTCTGGGTCGTGATGATGGCTGCGATGATGTTCCCGTCGGTCGCGCCGACGGTCGCGCTCTTCTCGCGGATGACGAGGCAGCGGTCGGCGCCGGCGCCGCTGCTCTTCGCAGGCGGCTACCTGCTGACGTGGGCGGCAGCCGGCCTCGCCGCCTTCCTGATCGCAGTCGCCGGCGACCGCGTCGCGGGCGACGTGCTCGCGTGGGACCGCGCGGGCCGCTGGGTCGCGGGCGCGACGCTGGTCGTCGCCGCCGTCTACGAGCTGACGCCGCTGAAGGACGTCTGCCTCGGCAAGTGCCGCAGCCCGCTCGGCGCGCTGCTGGCGTCGTGGCGAAGCGGGCACGCCGGCGCAGTGTCGATGGGGATGCGGAACGGCGCCTGGTGCGTCGGCTGCTGCTGGGCGCTGATGGCGTCGCTCTTCGCGCTCGGGATCATGAGCGTCGTCTGGATGGCGTCGATCTCTGCGGTGATCGCCGCCGAGAAGCTGATCCCGTGGCGGCGGGTCGCGACCTACGGCACCGCTGCGCTGCTGCTCGTGCTGGGAACATTCGTGCTCGCCGCACCGGCGGCGCTGCCGGGGCTGACGATCCCCGGTGCCGCGATGATGTGAGCGCCGGGCGCCGCGGTAGCCTGGCCTGCAGATGACGCCCCGCACGTACACGACCGAGGCGGTCGTGCTCCGCTCGATGCGGCTGGGTGAGGCCGACCGTGTGCTCCACCTCTACACGCTCGACCGGGGCCGCATCGGCGCGGTCGCGAAGGGCGTCCGGAAGACGAAGTCGCGCGTCGGCGGACGGCTCGAGCCGCTCAGCCACGTCGAGCTCGTCCTCCACCAGGGGCAGAGCGACCTGCAGACGATCACCGGCGTGCAGCTCCTGCACCCGCACCACCAGGCCCGTGAGGACTACTACCGGCTGAGCGTCGGCCTGATCGGGGCGGAGGCGATGCTCCGCCTGTTCAGCGAGCAGGAGGCGAACGAGCGGGCATTCACCGCGTTGACGCGGTTCCTCGACGTCCTCGACGGGACGCCGCAGGCGGCGGAGCGGCCGGCGCTCGACCCGCTGGCGCTGTCGTTCCAGCTGAAGCTGCTGTGGCTCTCCGGGTACCTGCCGCACCTGACGAGCTGCGCGGAGTGCGGCACCGACGACGCGACGCTCGTCGGCTACTCGCCGCGGGCCGGCGGTGCCGTCTGCGGCGGCTGCGCAAGCCAGGCCGAAGCGCTCGCGCTGAGCCCGGACGGGATCCGCGGCATCGAGGCGCTGCTCGCGAGCCCGCTCGCCGACGCCCTTGCGGTCGGCCTGACCGAGCGCGCGAGCCGCGACGCGCTCCGCGTCGTGACGACGAGCTACGAGTACCACGGCGGCTTCCGCCTGCGGACGCTCAGCGCGTAGTCGTCAGTCGTCGCTCGAGCGGATGTCCTCGGCGACCCGCTCCTTGAACGGCTGCAGCTTGTCGAATGCGTCGTCGGCGTCGATGCCGCCCTTCGGCGCGTCGCCGAGCAGCCACGGCGCCGCGTCGACCGCCGTCTTCCACGCCACCTCCTCGACCTCGGAGGCGTCGCCCGGCTCTTCTTCCTCCTCGAGCACCTCGACCTTGTCGAGGTAGATGTTCGTGAAGCCGTTGCGCTCCTGCTCGTGGAACTCGATGCGCGCGCGCCGGCCCTCGGCCGCGACCGCCTGCTTCGCGATCCCCTCCTTGAACGTCGTGTACTCGCTGCCGTCGTCGGCGCGGAGGACGAAGCGCGTGTTGCCGGACTGCGTCTTGAACGCCTGCACCTCCTGGACGAGAACCTCGCGGTCGGCCATGGCAGGCTAGTGCCCGTGCAGCGGCCACTCGAAAACGGCTACGAGCTCGACGACGACCGCTCGCGGCTCGACCGCGCCGCGATCCACGCCTATCTCGGCGGCGTCTCCTACTGGGCGCTGGGCCGCACCCGCGAGCGTCAGGACGAGCTGATCGACGCGAGCGACCACGTCGTCGGCCTGTACAAGGACGGCGCCCAGATCGGCTTCGCGCGCGCCGTCGACTGCGACGCCGCAGGCTTCGTCTATCTCGCCGACGTCTACGTGCTGGACGAGCATCGCGGTCACGGGCTCGGTGTCGCGCTCGTGCGCGAGATCATCGAGCACGGGCCGTTCGCCGAGCGGCGCTGGGTGCTGCACACCCGTGACGCGCACGCGCTCTACGCGAAGTTCGGCTTCGGTCCGAACGTGCGACTCATGGAGCGGCCCTGAGGAGCTCGTGAGGGCGCGCCTCGACGGCTGAGTCGTCGGCGCGTACGACGAGGACGGGGCACGGCGCTTCGTGCATCACCCGGGTCGACACACTGCCGAAGAGGAACCGCTTGACCGCGCCCCAGCCGTGGGCGCCGAGAACGACCAGGGTTGCGGCGCGCTCGGTCGCGGCGGCGCAGATCTCCTCTGCGGCCACGCCTTCACGCACCTCGGAGGTCGCCTGCAGCCCCGCCGCGGCGGCCGCGGCGACCGCGCGTGCGGCGACCTCGGTCGCGTGCGCGCGCTCGAGCTCGGCGAGCTCGACCGGCAGCGGCACCGCCGCGTAGCCGTAGCCGAGGGGGATCGGCGTGTTCCACACGGTGACGACGCGAAGCGGCCAGCCCGTCGCTCCGGCCAGCTCGATCGCCTGGTGGGTCGCGAGCCCGGCGGACGGTGAGCCGTCGGTCGCGAGCAGGATCGTCTTCATGGTCGCTCCTTTCGTGTCATGTCCCGGAGAAGAGAGCGTCGACGTCGACCGGCCGGGAACGCGAGCCGGCGGCGAGGCGGACATATTCGGCAGCGAGCGCGTCCTTGACGGCGCCGAGGGCAGTCGCAACGGCCGCGAGTTCGGCGGGCTCCGTCAGCCCGCTCCACACGGACTCTTCGAGCGCGTTGATCGCCGCCTGCACCTCGGCGACGTCGAAGCCGCTCTCGAAACGCGCGCGTGCGAGCTTGCGCGCATAGTCGACGAGCGCGCTCAGCTCCCGGCGCTCGACGGCCGCGACGACGTGATCGAGGAGCAGCTCGAGTCGCAATGCTCTTTGCGCCGGGTCGGAGTACCGGGGCCCGAGCCCCGCCGTGGTCTGTGCGCGGGCGAGGATGACGCTCCGTTCGGTGCGGAGACGGTCGGCGGTGTCCACGACTCAAGGGTCGCCGGTCCGGCCGGGCTGCGCGTCGGTGTGACGCGCAGCCCGCGTGCGCATTTCCCGCAGACCTCAGACGCCTGCGAGGGCCGGTTCGCGCTCCGTGCCCGGCTCCAGCTCGACCGCGTGCGCGGCGAGAACGACCTTGAGCGCCTGGGTGGCCGCCGCGTCGGCGAACACGTCGTACGCCGACTCGATGTCCGTGAGGGCGAAGTGGTGCGTCGCGAACGCGCGCGGATCCAGCCGATGCTCCTCGATCAGCTTCAGGAGCTTCGGGGTCGTGAACGTGTCGACGAGACCCGTCGTGATCGTCACGTCGCGAATCCACAGCGTCTCGAGGTGCAGCGTGGCCGAGTGCCCGTGCACACCGACGTTCGCGACCCGGCCGCCCGGCCGGACGAGGGCAGTGCACAGCTCGAACGTCTCGGGCACGCCGACCGCCTCGACGGCCAGGTCGGCGCCGAGGCCGCCTGTCAGCTCGAACACCTGCTCGACGGCGTCGGTCTTGCTGTTGTCGATGACGATGTCCGCGCCGAACTCGAGCGCCTTCTCGAGCCGTGAGGCGGCGAGGTCGACGGCGATGATCCGTGCCGGCGTGAACAGCTTCGCCGTCATGATCGTCGCGAGCCCGATCGGGCCGGCGCCGACGACGACCAGCGTGTCGCCGGGCTCGAGCTTCCCGTTGAGCACGCCGACCTCGTACGCGGTGGGGAGGATGTCGGCGAGGAACAGCACGTCCTCGTCACTCAGCCCCTCCGGCACCTTGTAGACCGACGTCTCCGCGAACGGGACGCGGGCGAGCTCGGCCTGCAGGCCGTCGATCAGGTGGCCGAAGATCCAGCCGCCGCCGCCGGTGCAGAGGCCGTACTTCGCCTCGCGGCAGAACCGGCACCGCCCGCAGGACGTGATGCACGAGACGAGCACGCGGTCGCCGACCTCGAGGGTGGTGACCGCCTCGCCGCGCTCGACGATCGTGCCGACGGCCTCGTGGCCGAGGATCGTGCCCGGCTGCACGGCGGGCACGTCGCCCCTGAGGATGTGCAGGTCGGTCCCGCAGATCGTGCTGCTGTCGATGCGCACGATTACGTCCGTCGGCTCCTGGATCTCAGGGTCAGGGACGTCGGTCCAGGTGCGGACGCCTGGACCGCCGTAGACGAGCGCCTTCATGTTGCGCCTCCCTTCGCTACTGCACTGCACTGCGCAGCGCGTTCCATTCGGCGTCGATCTGGCGCCGAATCTCGTCGACGCGCGCCGGCGTGAGGTGCGCGAACCGCTTCTGCGGACGCAGCCACTTCTCGACGTCGACGTGCCGCGTCGGTTCGTAGGTCAGCCGGTACTCGCCGTCGACCACCTCGTAGAGCGGCCAGAAGCGGCTCTCGACCGCCGCGTCGAGCAGCCGGGGCGCGAGGCGCGGCTCGTGCCCCCAGCCGACGGGGCAGTCCGTGAGCACGTTGACGAAGGCCGGCCCTTCGACCGCGACTGCGCGCTCCACCTTCCGGCTCAGGTCGTGCCAGTGCGACGCACACGCTTGCGCGACGTACGGCACGTGATGGGCGACGGCGATCGCCGTCATGTCCTTGCGCCGCTGCGCCTTGCCCCAGCCGTCGCTGCCTGCTGGGCTCGTCGTCGTCGCCGCGCCGTACGGCGTCGCGCCGGAGCGCTGCACGCCGGTGTTCATGTACGCCTCGTTGTCGTAGCAGACGAAGAGGAAGCGGTGGCCGCGCTCCAGCGCGCCCGACAGCGCCTGCATCCCGATGTCGTACGTGCCGCCGTCGCCGGCGAAGCAGACGATCGCGACCTCGTCGTCCGCGGGGAGCGCATGCCGGCGGCGGAGCGCGCGCTGCGCTGCCTCGACCCCGCTCGCGACCGCCGCGGTGTTCTCGAAGGCGACGTGCAGCCACGGCACGTTCCACGCTGTCGTCGGGTAGCGCGTCGTCGCGACCTCGAGGCAGCCCGTGGCGTTGACGACGACGGTCGGGCGGTCGATCGTGCTGAGGACGACGCGCACGACCATCGGAATGCCGCAGCCCTGGCACAGCGCATGGCCGCCGCGGAGCGGCGGGACGCCGTGCTGGTTGCGGACGAGGGTCTTCAGACGAGCCATGCCGCCTCCTCGCGCTCGCCGGCGAACAGCGCACGCGCATCCCCGGGATGGAAGTCGCGGCCGCCGAGGCCGTAGACGTGGCCGGTCAGCCGGACGTCGCTGCCGTACAACGCCGCGGCGACCTCTGCGCGCAGCGGCGGCGTGCCGCCGGGCGAGTCGGCGCGGTCGAGGACGATCAGCTCGCGGACGCCGTCGAGCGCCTGTGCGAGCGCAGTGCGCGGGAACGGCCGAAACGTCGTCAGCGTGATCGAGCCGACACGCTCACCTTCGTCGCGCAGCTCGTCGACGGCATCCTTGATCGTGCCGGCGGTCGAGCCGAGCGCGAGGATCGCGCGGTCGGCGTCGTCGCAGCGGTACGTGTCGACGGCGCGCAGCCGCCGGCCCGAGATCTCCGCGAGCTCGCCGGCAACGTGCCCGAAGACGTCGAGCGCGCGCTCGAGCGCCCTCGCCTGCTGGACGCGGAACTCGAAGTAGCTGTCCGGCATCGCGAACGGGCCGTGCGTCACCGGCTCGCTGACGTCGAGGACGGCGTGCGGCAGCGAGTACGCGCCGACGAACCCGCGGACGACGTCGTCGCGCAGAAGCTCGACGGCTTCCGCCGAGTGCGTGATCGTGAAGCCGTCGAGGCAGACGAGGACGGGGAGGAGGACGTCGGGGTGCTCGGCGATCCGCGGCGCGATCACCATCAGGTCGTATGCCTCCTGGGCGCTCTCCGCGAAGAGCTGAACACAGCCGGAGTCGCGGACGAGCATCGCGTCGGAGTGGTCGCAGTGGATGTTGATCGGGCCGGAGAGGGCGCGGTTGCCGAGTGCCATCACGATCGGCGCGCGCATCGACGCGGCGAGGTACACGACCTCCGTCATCAATGCGAGCCCCTGCGACGACGTTGCGGTCATCGTCCGCGCCCCGGCGAGCGCGGCGCCGATCGCCGCGCTCATCGCGGAGTGCTCCGACTCGACGTCGATCAGCTCGCCGTGCGCGCGGCCGTCCGCGACGAACTTCGCGTACCCCTGGATGATCGGGGTCTGCGGCGTGATCGGATACGCGGGGACGACGTCGGGATCGACCTGGCGCATCGCGTGCGCGACCGCCTCGCCGCCGGTGAGGAGCTGCCGCCTCATTCCGGCACCATCTCGATCGCGCCCGGGGGACAGACCTCGGCGCAGAGCTCGCAGCCTTTGCACAGGTCGTAGTCGAAGCCGGCGAACGCGGTGCCGTCGAGTGTGATCGCCGAGTCGGGGCAGTAGAGCCAGCAGAGGAGGCAGTCGATGCACTGCGAGACGTCGACGGCCGGCTTGACGCCGGTGCGCCAGCCGCCGGTGCGGGGCACGGGCGCGGTCGCGGGCGAGACGACCCAGCTCAGCTCCGGCACGAGTACCCATCCTCGAGCGCGGCGTGGATCGTGTCGGCGTCGACCTTCCGGCCGAGCACCTCGCGCGCGGCGGCTTCGACCTCTGCGAGGGGCGGCGCGCCGAGCGCCCGCGCGGCTGCGCCGAGCATCACGAGATTGACGTCGCGGCTCGTTGCGTCGCCGATCAGGACGACGCCGTCCTCCGCGAGCCCGTCGTAGACGTCGACCTCGTCGACGAGCGACGGCTCGAGGACGACGACGACGTCGGGCGTAGTCACCGAGTCGTGTCGGCGAATCGGCCGCGACGAGGCGCGGGTGAAGGCACGGAGCGGCGCCCCGCGGCGCTCGGGCCCGTACTCGGGGAACGCCTGCGCATAGGAGCCGGCGCGCAGGAACGCCATCGCGAGCACCTGCGCAGCCGTCTTCGCGCCCTGGCCGGCGCGGGCGTGCCAGCGGATCTCGACGAGGTCGTTCACGACAGCCATCGGTCGATCGAGATTGCGGCGTCGCGTCCCGCGCGGACGGCCTCGACGGCGCTGCTGCCGCCGTTGACGGCGTCGCCGCCGGCGAACACGCGCGCGTCGGCCGTCTGCCAGTGCTCGTCCACGGTGATCTGCGGCCCGGCCTGGCCGATCGCCAGCACCACCGTGTCGCACGCGATCGTGAACTCGCTGCCCTCGAGGGGCGTCGGCCGGCGCCGCCCCGAATCGTCCGGCGCGCCGAGCGCCATCAGCGTGCACTCGACCGCTTCGACGCGGTCGGTGCCGAGGATCCGCGCCGGCGCCGCGAGCCACTGGAAGTGGACGCCCTCCTCCTCGGCCTCGGCGACCTCGTGCGGATACGCCGGCAGCTCGCGCCGCGTGCGGCGGTAAAGGAGCGTGACGTCGTGCGCGCCGAGGCGCAGCGTCTCGCGCGCGACGTCGATCGCGGTGTTGCCGCCGCCGACCACGACGACGCGGAGCCCGATCTCGGGCGGGGCACCGCGCTTGAGCCGTTCGATGAAATCGAGCGAGCTCCAGACGCCGGGCAGGTCGTCGCCGGGGCAGGCGACGCGCGTATCGGGGCCGGCGCCGACGCCGAGGAAGACGGCGTCGAAGCCGTCCAGGCCGGCCGGGTCGATGCGCCGCTCGAAACGAAGCTCGACGCCGAGCTCACGGAGGAGGCGAAGCTCGTGCGGCAGCGGCTCCCGGCCGATCCGGTACGGCGCGATCGCGAACCGCACGAGACCGCCTGGCTCGTCGCGCTCGTCGTACAGCGTCACCGCGTGGCCGCGCAGCGCCAGCTCGCCGGCGCACGCCATGCCGGCCGGGCCGGCGCCGACCACGGCCACGCGGCGGCCGGTCGCCGGCGTCTTCGCCCGCACGCGCTCGACCGTGGCGGGGGAGCGGTCGAGCGCGAACCGCTGCAGCCGCGCGATCGGGATCGCGTCCCGCACGACGCAGGCCCCCTCGCAGAGGACTTCCACCGGGCACACCCGCGCACAGGTCCCGCCGAGGAGGTTCGCGGCGAGGATCGTGCGGGCAGCCGCGTCGGTATCGCCCACCGCGAGCGAGCCTACGAAGACGGGCACGTCGACTCCCGCCGGGCACGCGACCTGGCAGGGAGCGGGCGCGTGCGCCTCGCCGCACGCGAGGCACCGGTCCGCCTCGAGCAACGCCTCGCCCGGAGTGAGCGGTGGGCGGAGCTCGACGGGGAGGGCAACGGCCACGGACGTAGCGTCGCGCCGCGGCGGTCGCGCGGAATCGGGGTCGCGGCCGATCTCGGTTGCGGGAATCTCCCGAGGCCCGGCGGCGCCGGGCGGAGCCGCGCAGGAGTGGCGTCCTCCTCGCCCTGCCGCGCTCAGGCGGCGAGCGCGACGTAGATCTCGCGCAAGGCCGGCGTGCAGCCGGCAAACGCGTCGACGACGGCGGGATCGAACTGTGTGCCCGCGTTGCGTTCGATCTCGTCGACCGCGTCGTGCCAGGTTCCGGTCTCCCGGTACGGCCGGTCGCTCGTCATCGCGTCCAGGCTGTCCGCGACCGCGAAGACGCGCGCGGCCAGCGGGATCGCACGCCCGCTGAGGCCGTCGGGATAGCCGCTGCCGTCCCAGCGCTCGTGGTGCGAGCGCACGATCTGGAGGCCGGCTCCCTGGAGGATCTCGACGCCGGCGAGCAGCTGCTCGCCGAGCACGGTGTGCGTCTCGATCAGGCGGCGCTCGGACGCCGTCAGCGGGCCGGGCTTCAACAGGACGCGGTCGGGGATGCCGATCTTGCCGACGTCGTGGAGCAGGAATCCGTATTCGATGCTCGGGTCGTCGACGAGGAGCGGATCGACCGCCGCGGCCAGGCGCAGCGCGTACCGCTGGACTCGCTTCGAGTGCGCCTCGGTGCCCGTGTCCTTCGTTTCGAGGGCGGCCGCCAGCGCGGTGACGGTCTGACGGTACGCGCGCTGCAGGAGGAGCCTCTGGCCCCGTTCGATCTCGAGCAGGCTGCGCAGGTCGCGGGCGAGGAGGAGTGTCTGCGGCGCACCGCCCGCCCGGTCGGAGCTCGGGGCGGGGCGCCGTTGCGACCGTCCCGCGGCGAGCGCCTCGACGAGGTCGATCAGCTCGAGCGGCCCGAACGGCTTGCGCAGGAACGCATCGGCGCCTGCGGAGACGGCGGCGCCTTCGGCAGCGGTCGCCTCACGCCCCGTCAGGATCGCCACCGGCAGGCTCGGCCAGACCGACTTGAGATCGCGGCAAAGCGTCAGGCCGTCCTCGTCCGGGAGCCCGAGATCGAGGACGACGACGTCGGGCGGCCCGCCGGCGACACGCGCGCGCGCCTCGCGACCGCTCCTGGCTTCCTCGACTTCGACGCCGGCGCCCTCGAGGACGGTGCGGACGAGCTCGCGAAACGCGGGATCGTCCTCGGCGACGAGCGCGCGGAGCGCCCGGTCCGCCTCGGCGGTACTCGCGGCGATCGCGGCGAAGGTGTGCTCGCCCTCGTAGACGAGGATGCGGTCGCGTCCCGCCCCCTTTGCGGCGTAGAGCGCCGCGTCGGCCGCCCGCGCCAGCTCGGTCGGCGTGCGTGCATCGTCGGGGGCGGTCGCGATGCCTCCCGAGAGCGTCGGCAGCTCGGCACGGCGGTGCGCGCGCAGTGCGCTGCGAATGCGAATGCCGACACGGACCGCCGCATCGCGCCCGCCTGCGAGGACGACCGCGAACTCGTCGCCGCCGAGTCGGAAGACGGCGTCCTGCGGCCGGACGCACCGCGACAGCACGCGGGCGAGCTCGCGGAGGACCTCGTCGCCGGCCGCGTGGCCGCGCGTGTCGTTGACGCGCTTGAAGCCGTCCGCGTCGAGCACGAGCAGGGCGACGCGGCGGCTCGCGGTCGCGCTCTCGACCGCACGCGCCAGCCGTTCGTCGAACGCGAGTCGATTGCCGAGCCCCGTCACTGCGTCGCGGCGCGCCTCGGCGCGGCTCGCCGCGATGCGCGAGTCGGCCGCGAACACCGACGCGGCAAGGTCGGCCACGGCTTGCACGAGCTCCTCGTCGATGCGAAGCGGCGATCCTGCGGGCATCGCGACGATCGCGCCGAGCGTTGCGCCGTCCGAGACGAGCGGCGCGGCGACGGCGCCCTGGTCGAGCGTGACCGTCTCGAGGGCGCGCTGCGCCAGCGCACCGGCCTCGATCGTCGGTGCGCCGTCGCCTGCGGCGGCGCGCAGCTCGACCAAGCCGTCGTCTCCACGCAGGAACACGGCCGTATAGCCCGCCCCGGTGAGCTCGGCGAGCTCGCGGGCGAGCAGCTCGGGCCTCGCGCCGGCCTGGCGCGCGAGGCCCTGGGCGAGCCGGACCAGCGGCTGCTGGACGTCGTCGACCGGTCGCACGACTGCGTGCAACGGCGGCTTTCTCGTGAGGCGGCGGCTCACGCGAGGAGAGACAACGACCCCATGGCCGATCTTTCGCCGCGCGTCGAGATTCCCCCTTCCGAGGGAGCCTCGTCCGGGAGCGCCGCTGGTAAGGATGTGGTGTCGACCTTCGGCACCGGGGGGTTCCGCCGTCGCAACCGTCGAACATGCCGTCTCCGGCACCACCGTCACCACGGAGGTGCTGTACCGCCGCCACTCGCAGCGCGTCTGGCGCTACTGCCTGACCTTCCTGCGCAGGCCGGCCGACGCCGAAGACGCGGTCCAGCAGACGTTCCTGCAGGCGCACCGCGCGCTCGATCGCGGCGTCGCTCCCGACTCCGAGGTCGCCTGGCTGCTGACGATCGCGCGCAATGTCTGCCTGACGCGCGTCGATGCGTCGCGCCGCCGCGATCGTGCGGAGGTCAGCCACGATCCGTTCGTCCTCGCGGAGGTGGCGACGGCCGATGCGACGCAAGACGGCATCTCCGACGAGCTGCACGCGGCGCTCGCGCGGCTTCCGCAACGCCAGCAGCAGGCGTTGTTCCTGCGCGAATGGCAGGAGTGCTCGTACGCCGAGATCGCCGCCGCGCTCGGCACGAGCGAGGCCGCCGTCGAGATGCTGCTCTTCCGCGCTCGGCGGGGGCTGGAGCGCGAGCTCGGGACTCGGCGCCGGGCGCGCGATCTCGTCGGCCTGCTCGGCTGGCTGCGCGTGGGGTTCTCGAAGATCGCAGTCGGCGCGGCGCTGGCGACGGGCGCGGCGGTCGGCGCCGGCACCGTGACCCTCCAGCACCGGCACCCGTCTCTGCCGTCGGCTCGGCCGCACGCCGCGCCGGCGCAGCCGGCGATCTCGCAACCGGCCCGGCGCGAGGTGCACCGCGTCCGCCACGCCGCGGTCCACC
>DASXWV010000044.1:0-30022 GCA_036503495.1 Gaiellaceae bacterium | reverse complement strand
GGGATGTCGAGGATCTGCGCGGCGTCCTGATAGCTGAAGTCGCCGATGTCGACGAGCACGATCACGTCGCGGAAATCATGCGGAACGGCGGAGAGAGCGGAGACGATGTCGTCCTGCGAGAGCCGCTCGACGACGCGTTCCTCGTCGGCCGGTCCGCCGCCGCTGCCGTCGGCCGCGAGCCTGTCGTAGAGGTAGTAGTCGTTCGCCTCGAGCGCCTGCGTCTGCGGGGCGCGCTGTGAACGGCGGCCGCGGTCGATGTTCAGGTTGGTGAGGATCCGCAGCAGCCACGCCCGGAGGTTCGTGCCCGGCGTGTACGAACGCCAGCTCCGGAACGCGCGCGCGTACGTCTCCTGCACGAGGTCCTCGGCCTCGTCGCGCGAGCCGGCGAGGTGGCGGGCGACGCGAAACACCTGGTCGGAGAGCGCGAGCGCCTCCTCCTCGAAGCGCACGCGGTCGCGCGCCTCGGTCGCGATCCGGGTCGCATCCTCCATGACGGCCACGGTACACCCAACGTCTGGGACCGCCGTGTGATTCCCCGCGGCCCGGGTAGACGCGGTGCATGAGCAATCTCGTTGGCGAAAACTACGGCGATCACAACTCGGAAGACGAGGCGCCGGCACAGCAGGGCACCGCGCCCGGCGAAGGCAGGAACGACGAGCCGGCGACCACCGGCACGCACCGCGGCTGGGGCGACCCGCAGCCCGGCGAGGACGAACCGAACGAGGACTAGACGCCGGCGGTCTCGCGGAAGCCGGCCGAGGCCATCTTCGCGAGCAGGTCGTCGCGCGACGTCTTCTCGTCGTCCCAGGCGAGCATGACCTGGCCCATCAGGTTCGCGTTCGCCTGCTCGAGCCCGTCGTGGCCCGTCAGCGCGGCGGCGAGCCGGTTGACGCAGCGCTCGCAGCGGATGCCGCTGACCTGGATCGTCTCGGAGACGGTCGCCACATCAGAACCGTAGCGTCTCGGCGACGAGCTCCGGCGCGCTCCGGCGCGCGAGCGCCTCGGGCTGCGGCGGCTCGAAGCCGAGCAGCTCGGCGACGCTCGCGAGACGTGTGCCGTCCGGATGGATCAGCCGTGCGGCGACACCGAAGCGAGCAGCCGCCCACCGGTTCTGCAGGTAGTCGCCGCGCGGCGTGACGTGCGACGGCGCACGCTCGACGAGGTCGCGGATCGTGCGCACGACGAGCAGCGTCCGCTCGAGCGACGTCGGCTGGTCGGCGATCCGGATCTCGAGCGTCCCGAGCCGTGGGTGCGGGCGCGCGTCCCACCAGAGCCGCGTGTAGTCCTGCAGCACACCGAGCGACATGAGCCGCCCGACCCACGCCTCCCACTCGGCGAACGAGGCGAACGCAGGCGGCGCACCGCCGCGCGGCAGCTCGGCGAGCACGCCGGCGCGATTCGACAGCATCCCCGTCTCCTCGCCGTCGAGGAACGGCGAGTTGCACGAGAGCGCGAGCACCGCCGGGAGCCAGCCCAGCACGGACTCGAGCCGCTCCCAGCAGGCGTCCGTCGACGACATCCCGAGATGGACGTGCAGGCCGTTGACGCCCTGGCGCCGGGCCGCATGGCCGACGTCGCGGATCATCGACAGATAGCGCTCCTCCTGGACGACGGGCAGCGACTCGAGCGGCGCCGTCGGATGGGCACCGGCCGCCGCGACGACGAGGCCGTGCTCGCCCGCGCGACGCGCCGCCTCGCGACGCAGTGCGCCGAGCGATTCGACCACCTCGTCGGCGTCGCCGCAGACCGGCGTCGTCAGCTCGATCACCGACGCGTGCAGCTCGGTCTTCAACGTGCCGCCCTCGAGCTCGCCGACGAGCAGGTGCGATGCCGCGACGGGCTCGAACGTCTCCGCGTCGAGGATCATCAGCTCCTCCTCGACGCCGAGCGTCGTCACGTCCTGCTGCGGACTCCGTGCACCGGCCGTCCGGCGGCTTCCCACGCGTAGTACGACGCGCTCGGGCCGTAGGACGGCTCGTACGTGACCACGCGCGGGTTGCGGCCGACCTCTTTCGCGCGCTGCGCGTGCCGCAGCAGGTTCGGATCGTCGCGCTCCTCCCATACGAGCACGAGGTGCGCGGCCGTCATGAACTCGGCGACGAAGCCGCAGCCGGCGGCGGGACACGGGAACGGATCGGTCCGGACGCAGTACCAACCGGCGTGTGATTCGGCGTCGTCGCCCGACCACAGCTCTTCGTCGACTTCCGGCGCGACGTCCTCGACGACGCCTGCGCGCCCGAGGTGGAGCTCCTCCCCTTCCACGGCGCCGAAGGGTAGCGATCAGGCAGGCGGTCCCTTCGGCGGCTTCGCAGCCTTCCGAAGGAGCTGTGCGCTCTGCTCGGCAGCGTGCAGCGCGAACTTCAGCTGCGCGGGCGTGTTCGGGCCGAAGCTGTAGACACCGGACAGCACGTCGCCGAGCTGCTGATACACCGCGTACGACACCTGGTCGTAGCGCTTGCCCTTCACCGTCGCGACGGTGCGTACCTTCACGGCGACATAGCCCTTGAGCAGCTTCGCGTCGTGGATGCGCGTGATCGTGAACCGCGCCTTCGGCACCTGCGTGTCACCCGTCGAGATCGGCGCGCGCGGACACGACATCGCGTGCAGACCGACTTCGCGGAGCGCCTGCTTCGCGCCGCCCGTCTTGTAGCGGACGACCTCGTTCGAGAGGCCCAACGGTGTGCGCTGCTTCAGGTAGTTGACCTGCAGCCGGTCGACGCGCAGCTTCTCGCTCGGATAGCCGTCGCGGCCGCACAGGTCGAGTGTCGGCGCCGACTTGACGCCGAAGCCGTCGTTGCGCGCGATCAGCTGGTAGCCCTGGCCGACCTGGTTCGGCGGCAGGATGACGGTGCGCAGGTCGAGCGCGGCCGACCCGGCGAGCGCGAGGGCTGCGAGCGCAACGACCTTCATCCCTCCATGGTACGCGCGTTTTCGCGCTTTTCGCCGCCCGCCTCAGGGCGATACTGCCGGGCGCCGCCACCTCGCAACCCGGCTCAGCGGAGCGTGATCGCCCAGACACCGGCGAGGAGCGCCGTCCCGAGCGTCAGCCACATCACATAGTCGCCGATCACACCCGAGTGGACGAGCTTCAGGGCGCGGATCGGCGGCCCGGCGACGCGCCCGCCCGCAGCACGCCAGCCCCCCGGGAGCCGCTCGCGCCAGAGCCCGAACGCCACGAAGAAGAACGCGAGGACGCCCGCGCCGATGCCGTAGAGGACGCTCGCGCTCCCGGTCGGCTGCACGACGAACGGCAGCCGCGCCGGCGTCTGCTTCGTCGGCGCGTCGTGCAGGACGCGCTCCGCGTAGGCGGCGCGATCGCGCATCCGCTCGGCGCCGTACTCCGCGCGCTGCTGCAGCCCGGGCACGACGCTGACGAGGAGGCCGAGCACGATCAACACTCCCGTGATCGCGACCATCGCCGACACGTTCCCGGTCTCGTCGGCCGGCTTCTCCGGCTCCTGCTGCGTGAGCAGCCAGTCCCGCTTCGGCCCCCAACCGAGAAAGACGCGCGCGCCCGCCCGCAGGATCGCCGCAGACGACAGGGCCGACACGATCATCAGCAACGGCCCGATCCACGTCAGATGGTGCAGCGTCGCGCCTTCGTCGATCTCCGCGTGGCTGACGTACGAGCCGACGTAGGGCACGCCGATCAGCCCGATCGCGCCGAGGAAGAAGAGGACGGCGAGCGCACGGTAGGGACGACCGCGTCCGCGCAGCCGCAGCTCGTCGATCCCTTCGAGCTGGACGAAGAGCACGCCGGCGGCGAGGAAGAGCCCGGCCTTGAGGAGCCCGTGCGAGAGCACGAGCGTCGCGACACCGCCGAGCGACCTGGAGTCGAGCAGCCCGACGCCGATCAGCATGACGCCGGCGTGCGAGATCGTCGAGTAGGCGAGCAGCCGTTTCAGGTGCGCCTGGAAGTACGCCATCAGCGCGCCGACAAACGCCGTCAGCAGCCCGGCGACGATCAGGACGTTGCGAATCGCGATCTGGTGCGCGCCGAACGGCGCGTCGAAGATCGTCCAGTAGCAGCGCGCGACGCCGAACAGGCCGAGCTCGACCATCGCGCCGGAAAAGAGAACGCAGACCGGAGCCGGCGCGACCGCGTGCGCGTCGGCGAGCCAGAAGTGGAACGGCACGATCGCCGCCTTGACGAGGAATCCGACGAGCACGAGCGTCAACGCCATGATCTCCAGCCCGCCGGCGTGCCGGCCCGCCAGCGTGCGGCCGATCTGTGCGAAGTTGAGCGCACCGGTCCGCGCGTAGAGCAGCGCGATCCCGACCAGGATCAGGTATGCGCCGACGGTGTTCGTGACCGCGAAGTTGATCGCACCCTGCAGCGTCCCGAGCTCGCCGATCTTGAAGCCGGCGAGGGCGTACGCCGCGACGCCCATCAACTCGAACCAGACGAACATGTTGAACAGGTCACCTGTCAGCGCGAAGCCGCACATCGCGCCGCCGAAGGCGGCCATGAGGACGTGGTACTGGTGCGATGCCTCCTCGAGGAACGCGAGCGAGTAGAGCAGCGCGGCGAGGGTCAGCCCGCTCGCGAGCGCGGACATCCCCGCACCGAACGGGTCGCCCGTGAACGCGATGCCGATGGCGACGCCGCTGCGCGGCGTCCAGCCGCCGAACCAGTGCAGCGTCTCGTTCGGCATCGACTGCACGAGCAGGATCAGCGAGAAGACGAACGACGCGAGCGTGCCGGCGACGGCGACGGCGTTGTGGACGACGCGCGGCGTGAAATGGCCGATCGCCGTGATCAGCGCCGCCGCCAAGAGCGGGACCACGGCCGGCAGAGGAAGCATCCAGCTCACCCCTGCATCTCCGCGATCGCGTCCGGATCCATCGTGCCGGCGTTCTCGTGCACGTCGAGCGCCAGCGCGAGGATGAGCGCGAGCACCGTGACGCTGACGACGATGTCGGTGAGGGTCAGCGACTGCACGACGGGGTCGACCGCCGTCGTGCCGAGCTTGACGCCCTTGAAGATCGGCGGGCCGCCGCCTTTGACGTAGCCGACCGTCAGCAGCAGCACGTACGTCGACGACTGCGTCACCGTGAGGCAGAGCGCGAGATGAATGAGGTTCCGGCTCGTGACGATCCCGTACAGGCCGACGATGCAGATCCAGCCGGCGACGAGATACGGCAGAGCGGTCACGAGCGCTTGCCCGCGATCGGGACGATGTACTCCTCGAGGAACTCGCGGAACAGGATCAGGTTCGCGGCGGCCACCTCCATGCCGGCCGCCCAGTTGACGAAAACGGCGGTGCCGCCCGACATCAGCGTCCCCGTCTTGCCGGGGCCGAGGAGGTTGGTGAGGAACGGCAGCCCCGCCACGAGCGCGGCGAGGCCGATGACGACGTAGCCGCCGGCGCCGAGCCCTTCGACCGGGTCGAGCACCTTGTCCGACGAGACGTTCGACCACGCGCGCCAGTTCGACGCGAGGAAGACGAGCAGCACGCCCGACGCGAGCGCCGCGCCGCCCTGGAAGCCGCCGCCCGGCGTCACGAAGCCGAACGAGATCAGCCAGAGCGACACGACGACGGCGACGCCGACGGCGAGGATGCCGCCGATCCGGACGCCGTCGCTGCCGATGTCGTCGTCGAGCTCGGGATGCTCCTCGCGCTCCTTGCGCCGGAGCAGCAGCACGATCCCAGTGACGGCGATGAAGAGGATGAACTCCTCGCCCATCGTGTCGAAGCCGCGGTAGTCGAAGACGATGGCGGTGACGACGTTCGACATGTGCCGCTCCGGAACGACGACGCGGTTCAGCACGTAGCCGTACGGGCCGCGGTAGCTGCCGAAGCCGGGAATGTCGATCAGCGACCACGCGAGGAGGCCCGCCAGGAGCGCGAGCGCCGGCAGGAAGATCGCGATCCGCGCACGCCTGCTCATTTGCGGCTCCGCGCGATCGCGATCAGCACGACGAGCGGGTAGCCGACCGTCCCGACGACGAGCATCGACAAGGCGACGTCCGGTGCCGCGAGGACGACGAAGAGGATGACGAGCAGCGCGCCGTAGAGGCCGTTGACGACGATCTGGCGCTGCGGGTCGCGTGCGAGGACGACGGCCGTCGCCGCGACCGCGGGCAGCACGAGCGCGATCGTCTGAAGCGGTGCGATCGTCGCGACAATCACTCGTCCGCCTCGTCGATCCGGCGAGCGGCGCGGGCGGTCGCGGTCAGGAGCACCGGGAAGAGGACGAACATCAGCGCGACGGCGGCGATCGCCTGGATGCCGCCGCTCGACAGATGCTCGCGGCAGAGCACGGCGGCGAGGATCAGGAACGACGGCACCGTCGTCGCCGCGCCGACGTAGTGGAGGCGGTCGAACGTCGTCGGCATCACGACGACGCCGGCGACGCACGCGAGTGAGAAGAAGACGCCGAGCGCGAGCAGGACGTCGACGAACCAGCTCGTCACAGCCACCTGCCGAAGAAGCGGGCGAACACCAGGCCGCCGATCGTCGTCACGACCGACGCGACGATCGCGACGCCGTATTCGAACGAGCGGTGGAATCCCTCGGCGAGGCAGAGCAGGACGAGCACGAGCAGGATCGATCCCATCTCGAGCGCGAGCAGCCCGTCGATCGGACGGCGGCGGAACGCGATCGCGAGCAGTGGGAAGTAGCCGAGCAGCAGCCCCGTCGCCGCCCAGACGAATGCGTTCACGCCGGCTCCTGCGACGACTGGCGGGGGACGAGGTGATGCGTGGTCGTGCGGCCGCCGGCGATGTCGACGACGTAGGCGTTGGGGCTGTAGTCGCCGACGATCGTCGCCCAGGCGCGGAACGGGACGGTGTCGGGGTGCCGGAAGTTCGTCGTCCGGAAGACGCCGCCGCGGCGGCGTGTGAGCGCCGACATGACGATCGCAAAGTCGACGAAGACCATGCCGAGCGCCGCCGGCGCGCTCTTCAGGATCTCGAACGGCAGTGCGGCGCGCGCCGATGCGTGCGTGACCGCAAGCTCGGCGAGCAACGCGCCGACGGTCGCCGCCCCCGCCGCCCAGTACCACTCGTAGCGCCCCCACTCGCCGACGAGCAGCTGCCAGAGCCACCACAGCGAGATCCAGAACAAGAGAAACGCCGCGGCGTGCTTCACGCCGCGGCGTATCCCCTGCGAGGCGACTGTTAGTCGTTCGGTGCTACTGCCCCATCTTCACGCCGGGCTCGGCCCAGTCGAGCTCGATCGCCCGCATCGGCCGGCCGCCGGGCTTGTTCGCTTCGTTGTTCAGCTTGAACGCCGGCAGGATCGTCCGGCCCGCAGACCCGAGCCACATCATCGCCGTCGCCGCGTACCACGCGGATGCCGCCGAGATGACGAAGATCCAGCCTGCCCAGTGCTGGGTCGTCGTGCTCGAATAGAGGAACCCGAACGCCGCGACCGCGGAGCCGCCCGACAGCGTCGCGAGCACGACGAGCAGCGCGGCGTTGCCCTCGAGCAGCGCGCCCACGGCGCCGGAGAAGGTCAGCGCTGCCAGAGCGATGAACCAGAACCCGAGCGCGCCGTCGAGCGTGCCGCCGGTGTGCAGCACGTGCGTCGCGAGCAGCAGTTGCAGGATGCCGTAGCCGATCCAGAACGAGCCCCACATCCCGTGCATCGCGGTCGCGACGCCGTCGCGCGCCTTGTACGACCACATGCCGGCGGCGAACTGCGCGATGCCGCCGAAGGTCAGCGCGAACGGGAAGAGGTACGCAGGGGTCGAGCTGTTCCCGTACCAGCCGGCGAGATTCGCGGCGACGATGAACGTCGCGCCCGCGAAGCCGAACAGCCCGAGGATCGACGGCGCCGCGATCGGCTGCAGGAAGACCCGCGGCCGCGCGAAGTCGCCGTACCACTGATCGTGGTCGTGGTTGAGCGCGACGCCCGCGGACGCCCGCTCCCGCCTCTCGTCGATGGTGCCCACTTGGAAATCATCTCCTTCGCAGTCCGATTGGCTTCAACTGCAACTTCCCCTGATGAAAAGCCCTGGAAACCTCAAGGTTTCTTCTGAGCTGACCCGAGAAAGGAACTGGTTCGTGGGCGTGGGAAGGCTGTTGGAGCGCTGGCCGGTCGTGCGGCAGCTCACGGGGGGAGACCCGCTCGGGCTCGGCCCCGCGGTGCAGTCGCCGCGCTCGAAGTCGCTGACCCCGCGGATCGACGAGGCCGAGCACGTCGTCCACTCGGTCTGCCCCTACTGCGCCGTCGGCTGCGGTCAGCTCGTGTACGTCAAGGACGGCGAGATCACGCACATCGAGGGCGACCCCGCCAGCCCGGTCTCACGGGGCCGGCTCTGCCCGAAGGGGCAGGCGTCGAAGAGCTACGTGCAGTCGCCGCTGCGGGAGTACAAGGTCAAGTACCGCCGCCCGTACGGCACGCGGTGGGAAGAGCTCTCGCTCGACGAGGCGATGGAGATGATCGCGCAGCGCGTGATCGACACCCGCGCGGCGACGTGGCAGGAGACGACGGAGGACGGCGCTCCGGCGAACCGCACCCTGGCGCTCGGCAACCTCGGCGGCGCGACGCTGGACAACGAAGAGAACTACCTGATGAAGAAGCTCTTCACGGCGCTCGGCGTCGTCCAGGTCGAGAACCAGGCCCGCATATGACACAGCTCCACGGTCCCCAGTCTGGGGACCTCGTTCGGGCGAGGCGGCGCAACGACGTTCCAGCAGGACCTGCAGAACAGCGACTGCATCGTGATCATGGGCTCGAACATGGCCGAGAACCACCCGGTCGGCTTCCAGTGGGTGATGGAGGCGCGCGAGCGGGGAGCGAAGGTCATCCACATCGACCCGCGCTTCACGCGCACGAGCGCGATGGCGACGAAATGGGTCCCGCTCCGCGCCGGCAGCGACATCGCGTTTCTCGGCGGCGTCGTCAACTACATCCTGCAGAACGACCTCTACTTCGAGGAGTACGTCAAGCACTACACGAACGCGCCGGTGATCATCCGCGAGGAGTTCGGGGACACCGAGGACCTCGACGGCCTCTTCTCGGGCTGGGATCCGGAGCAGGGCGAGTACGACGTCACCAACTGGATGTACGAGGGGATGGAGCTGCACGGCTCCGCCGGCCAGCGGGAGGAGGGCTTCAAGCCGACGAAGGGTGAGGCGTCGGGCCACGGCGGCCACGGCGGCGGGCTGCATCACGGCGAGCCGCCGGCGGAGGACCCGGAGCTGCGACACCCGCGCTGCGTCTTCCAGCTGCTGAAGAAGCACTACCAGCGCTACACGCCCGAGCTCGTCGCGGAGACGTGCGGCGTGTCGGTCGAAGACTTTCTCTACGTGTGCGAGTCGCTCGTGCAGAACTCGGGCCGCGAGCGGACGAGCGCGTTCTGCTATGCGGTCGGCTGGACGCAGCACACCGTCGGCGTGCAGTACATCCGCACCGCCGCGATCATCCAGCAGCTGCTCGGCAACATCGGCCGTCCGGGCGGCGGGATCATGGCGCTGCGCGGGCACGCGTCGATCCAGGGCTCGACCGACATCCCGACGCTCTACAACATCCTCCCCGGCTACCTGCCGATGCCGAAGGCGGAGGACTACGGCGGGCTCGACGGCTACATGCAGGCCAACGTCTCGCCGACGGGCTGGTGGGGCCACTTCGAGGCGTACTTCATCTCGCTGATGAAGTCGTACTTCGGCGAGCACGCGACCGAGGACAACGACTGGCTGTTCGACAAGCTGCCGCGCATCGACCAGGACAACTCCGTGTACTGGACGCTCGACCAGATGCTGCAGGGGAAGGTGAAGGGCTACATGATCGCCGGCGAGAACCCTGCGGTCGGCAACGCGAACGGCAAGGCGAACCGACTCGCGCTCGCGAAGCTCGACTGGCTCGTCGTCCGCGACGTCGTGGAGATCGAGTCGGCGTCGTGGTGGTACGACAGCCCCGAGATCGAGTCGGGCGAGCTGAAGACCGACGAGATCGCGACGGAGGTCTTCTTCCTGCCGGCCGCCGCCCACACGGAGAAGGACGGCTCGTTCACGAACACGCAGCGGCTGCTGCAGTGGCACTGGCAGGCGACCGAGCCGAAGGAGGACGCGCGCTCCGAGCTCTGGTTCTACTTCCACCTCGGACGGCTGATCAAGTCGAAGCTGAAGGACTCGCAGGAGCCGCGCGACGAGCTGGTCAAGGCGCTGCAGTGGGACTATCCGACGCACGCGCAGATCCGGGAGCCGAGCGCCGAGACCGTCCTGAAGGAGATCGGCGGCGTCGACCTGACGACGGGCGAGCCGCTCGATGCGTACAAGAAGCTGAAGAAGGACGGCTCGACCGCGTGCGGCTGCTGGATCTACTGCGGCGTCTACAAGGACGGCGTCAACCAGGCGGCGCGCAAGAAGCCGCACTGGGAGCAGGAGACGCACGTCGCGCCCGAATGGGCATGGGCGTGGCCGGCGAACCGCCGCATCATCTACAACCGCGCCTCCGCCGATCCCGACGGCAACCCGTGGTCGGAGCGGAAGAAGTACGTCTACTGGAACGGCAGCAAGTGGGACGGCATCGACGTGCCGGACTTCGACGAGACGAAGTCACCGGACTACGTCCCGCCCGACGGCGCGAAGGCCGAGGAGGCGATCGCCGGCGACCACCCGTTCATCATGCAGGCGGACGGGCGCTCGTGGCTCTACGTCCCGCAGGGGCTCGAGGACGGCCCGCTGCCGACGCACTACGAGCCGCACGAGTCGCCGTTCGACAACCCGCTCTACTCGCAGCGGGCGAACCCGCGGCGGCAGCAGCACAAGGACGCCGACTGGGATCCGTACAACCCGGTCGAGGGCGAGCCCGGCTTCGAGCTGTTCCCGTACGTCCTGACGACGTACCGGCTGACCGAGCACCACACCGCGGGCGGCATGACGCGGTCGATCCCGTACCTCGCCGAGCTGCAGCCGGCGATGTTCTGCGAGGTCTCGCCCGAGCTCGCGGCCGAGGTCGGGCTCGAGCACGGCGGCTGGGCGACGATCTACACGACGCGCTCGGCCATCGAGGCGCGCGTGCTCGTCACGAACCGCATCCCGCCGCTCGCGGTGCGCGGCCGCACCCTGCACCAGGTCGGGCTGCCGTACCACTGGGGGCAGCGGCTGCTCACGTCCGGCGACAGCGCGAACGACCTGCTGCACGCGGCGCTCGACCCCAACGTCCACATCATGGAGACGAAGGCGCAGACGTGCGGCGTCCGTGCCGGACGGCGCCCGCGCGGCAAGGCGCTCACCGAGTTCGTGGCGTCGCTGCGCGCGCAGACCGCGAAGACGCGGCCGGAGCCGGAGGAGTCGCGGAAGACATGAGCGCGTTGATGCAGCCGACCGGCGTCCCCGCCGGGTACGAGGCGTGGGGCGACGACCAGCACGCGCGCGTCGGCTTCTTCACCGACACGTCGGTCTGCATCGGCTGCAAGGCGTGCGAGGTCGCGTGCAAGGAGTGGAACCTGATCCCGCAGGACGGCCAGGACTTCCTCGCCCGCTCGTACGACAACACCGGCGAGCTGAACGGCGAGACATGGCGCCACGTCGCGTTCATCGAGCAGGAGAAGCCGCTCCTGGTGGACGGCGACGGCGGCACCGGGCTGCGCTGGCTGATGGAGTCGGACGTCTGCAAGCACTGCACGCACGCGGCATGTCTCGACGTCTGCCCGACCGGCTCGCTCTTCCGCACCGAGTTCGGCACGGTCGTCGTCCAGGAGGACATCTGCAACGGCTGCGGCTACTGCGTGCCCGCCTGCCCGTTCGGCGTGCTCGACAAGCGGCACATGCCGGCGCCCGAGGCGCTGCCCGCGTTCCTCGGCACGAAGGAGGACGGTCGCGTCTGGAAGTGCACGCTCTGCTACGACCGGTTGAAGGGCGGCCACGAGCCGGCGTGTGCGAAGGCGTGCCCGACGAAGTCGATCCAGTTCGGGCCGCTCGAGGAGCTCCGCGAGCGCGCCGACCAGCGGCTCGAGAAGCTGCACGGCGAGGGCTGGAACGGCGCGCAGCTCTACCTCCGTGATCCCGACGACGGGATCGGCGGCGCGGGCGCGTTCTTCCTCTTGCTCGACGATCCCGAGGTCTACGGCCTGCCGCCCGACCCGGTCGTGACGACGTCGCACCTCGGCGAGATGTGGGTGAACATGGCAACTGCGGCCGCGGTCGTCGCCGTCGGCATCGCCGGCGCGTTCCTCTGGGGCTCGCATGACTGAGGCGCGCTCGTACTACGGCCACCCCGTGATCAAGGAGCCGACGTGGACGTGGGAGATCCCCTGCTACTTCTTCACCGGCGGCCTCAGCGGCGCATCGTCCGTTCTCTCGCTCTCGGCCAAGCTGTTCGGCAACGAGAAGCTCTCGCGCACGGCGCTCTTCATCGGCGCCGTCGCCGATGCGGTCTCGCCGCTCCTGCTCATCTCCGACCTCGGCCGGCCCGAGCGCTTCCATCACATGCTGCGCGTCTTCAAGGTGACCTCGCCGATGAACGTCGGCTCGTGGGTGCTGCTCGTCAACGGCGGCGCCTCGAACACCGCGGCGGCGCTCGAGCTGCTCGGGATCCTCAAGCCCGTCAAGCTGCTCGCCGAGACCGCGGGCGCGCTCTTCGGCCCGGCGCTCGCGACGTACACCGGCGTGCTCGTCGCCGACACCGCCGTCCCGGTCTGGCACGAGGGGCGGCGCGAGCTGCCGTGGATCTTCGGCGCGAGCGCGGCCTCGTCGGCCGGCGCCGCGGCGTGCATCTTCCTCGATCCCGCCGACGCCGGGCCGGCGCGCCGGCTGGCGATCGGCGGCGCCGCCGTCGAGGGGGCGATGATGCAGACGATGGAGCTGCGGCTCGGCGAGACCGGCGAGGTCTACCACCAGGGTGCGGCCGGCCGCTTCTCGCTCGCCGCGAAGGCGCTCGTCGGCACCGGCGCCGCGCTGCTCGCGACGCGCGGCCGCAAGCGCCGCGGCGCCGCCGTCCTCGGCGGCGCGCTCGTCTGCGCCGGCGAGCTCTGCCTGCGCTGGGCGGTCTACAAGGCCGGCTTCCAGTCGGCGCGCAACCCGAAGTACACCGTGAAGCCGCAGCGCGAGCGCGCCGAGCGCGACGGCACGAAGGCGACGACGCTCCCGGGCGAGACGGCGGCACCCGCCTCCCGCGGAACGTAGAGGCGGTCAGCGCTCGAGCGCCACACGCACGCGCGGCAGGCGCCGCCGCCGCGCGGTGGCAGCGGCGACGCGCTCCATCGTCTCCTTCGTCCGGACGATCTCCGTACGCGCCTCGCGCTGGTCGCGATGGATCGCGCGCTGCAGGTCGCCGATCTCGACGATCACCGCCGCGAGCTCGCGCTGCACACGGTGCAGCTCGCGTCCGTCGCGAACGCTGCGGTACGCCAGATAGACGAGCGGGATGCTCGTGAGGATGCTGAAGATGCCGCTGACCAGCGTGAAGACGTCGAGGGCGCGCACCGTCCAGGGGTACCGATCGACGACCGCTCTCGCAACAAAGCAACAGCTGCTACCGCGTGTACGAGTCGCCGCCCGGCGGCGCGCCGCTCTCCTCCTTCGGCTCGTGCGGAACGGCGCTCTGCCACGCCGGCTGCACCTGCAGCAGCTCCTCCACGATCTCGTCGAGACTCACGTATTTCTTCTCATCGGAAAGCGACCGAAGGCCGTCGAGCAGCACGGGCTCCGCCCGCTGCTGCACCGCGTACTCGAGAAGCTCCGGCTTCCTGGCCGGGAGCGCGACGCCGACGAGCGTCGTCTTCAGCTCGGCTGCCTGCGACTGGTTCATGCCACGCTGGTTTCCGCGGTGACAACGCAGGAAACGCCGCCCACATGCCCGAGCTTGGATTTGCGCTCTCCTCCGAGGATCATCCGCCGAACGACCTCGTCGACCAGGCCGTTCTCGCGGAGCAGGCGGGCTTCACGTTCTGCCTGATCTCAGACCACTACCACCCGTGGATCACGAAGCAGGGCCACAGCCCGTTCGTCTGGTCGACGCTCGGCGGCATCGCCCGCGCGACCGAGAAGATCCGCGTCGGCACCGGTGTCACGTGCCCGCTGATCCGCATCCACCCCGCGATCGTCGCGCAGGCCGCGGCCACGGTCGGCTGCATGATGCCCGGACGGTTCTTTCTCGGCGTCGGCACCGGCGAGAACCTCAACGAGCACGTGCTCGGCGACCGGTGGCCGCTGCCCGACGAGCGCCTCGAGATGCTCGAGGAGGCCGTCGAGGTGATGCGGCTGCTCTGGCAGGGCGGCGAGCAGACCCACCGCGGCAGGCACTACACCGTCGACCATGCGCAGGTTTTCGACATCCCCGACGGCGGGATCGACGTCTACGTCGCGGCTGCGCAGCCGAACGCCGCAGAGCTCGCGGGGAAGATCGGCGACGGTCTCATCTCGACGTCGCCGGACGAGGAGGTCGTGCGGAGGTTCGGACAGGGCAAGCCGAAGCTCGGGATGATCCACGTCGCGTACGACACCGACGAGCAGGCGGGGTTGAAGCGCGCCCACGAGCAGTGGCCGAACACCGCGCTGCAGGGACCGCTCGGACAGGAGCTCGCGACGCCGTCCGACTTCGAGGCCGCAGCGCCGATGGTCTCGCCGGACGACGTCGCGAAGTCGGTACCGCACGGCCCCGATCCACAGCAGTACCGCGAGCTGATCGACGAGTACGAGCGGGCCGGCTTCACGCACGTCTACATCCACCAGATCGGCGAGAACCAGAAGGAGTTCTGCGAATGGGCGGCGCAGAATCTGCTGACCAGCTGATCCCCGAGCCGGAGACGATCTACGCGCGGACGCGCGAGGAAGGCAAGCGCCGCCTCCAGCGCCCGCTGCTCGAGGAGATGTCGACCGCGCTCGCCGCGGGGTTCGACATCGTCGGCGGGATCGTCGTCCTCGCGCTGCTCAGCTCGCAGCTGCAGCACCACTTCGGCACCCAGGTCGCACACGTCGCCGGAGCGCTCGGCTTCGGGACCGGCTTCGTCTTCCTGATCGTCGGCCGCGGCGAGCTCTTCACCGAGAACTTCCTCGTCCCGATCGCCGGCCTCGACGGCGGCGAGTCGGGCACGTGGCGCAAGCTCGTGAAGCTCTGGACGGTCTCGCCGCTCTTCAACGTCATCGGCGGCCTGCTGATCATCCTCATCCTCAGCACTCACAGCGTCCTCCCGTACGGGACCGGCGGGCCGATCGAGGACGCCGCGCTGAAGATCCACGCGAACGGCGTGCTCGCCCTCTTCCTCAGCGCCGTGTTCGCGGGCGCGCTGATCACCGCGATGACGTGGTTCGTCGAGGGCCAGGCGACGATGATGCCGCGGATCGTCATCGCCTGGACCTGCGGCACGATCCTGGCCCTCGGCAACTTCAACCACGTGATCGTGGTCACGCTCGAGCTGATCTTCGGCTACCGGTACGGCGCCCACTTCAACTGGGCCTTCATCGCCGGCAACTTCGGGCTCGCGGCAGCCGGAAACCTCGTGGGCGGCATCGGCCTGATCACACTCAACCGCCTGACTCAGGGCAGGGCGGGGAGCAGCTAGATTCGAAGTATGGACACGCTCCGAGTCGGCGATCAGACGTACTCGATCCACCGGCTCGACGCGCTGCAGGCGAAGTGGGACGTTGCGCGCCTCCCGTACACGCTCCGGATCCTGCTCGAGAACGTTCTCCGCAACGGGTCGGAGGCCGAGGTGGACGCGGTGGCCGGCTGGGTGGCGGCCGATGAGCCGTCGCGCGAGATCTCCTTCATGCCGGCGCGCGTGCTGCTGCAGGACTTCACGGGCGTGCCATGCGTCGTCGACCTCGCGGCGATGCGCGATGCGATGCGCGAGCAGGGCGGCGACCCGGCGAAGATCAACCCGCTGATCCCGGTCGAGCTCGTGATCGACCATTCGGTGCAGGTGGACGAGTTCGCGACACGGCTCGCGATCCAGCGCAACGTCGAGCTCGAGTTCGAGCGCAACCGCGAGCGCTACGCCTTCCTGCGCTGGGGACAGAGCGCCTTCGACAACTTCGCCGCGGTGCCGCCGAACACCGGCATCTGCCACCAGGTGAACCTCGAGTACCTGTCGCGCGTCGTCGAGTCGCGCGACGGCGTCGCGTTCCCCGACACGCTCGTCGGGACCGACTCGCACACGACGATGGTCAACGGCCTCGGCGTCCTCGGCTGGGGCGTCGGCGGCATCGAGGCCGAGGCGGCGATGCTCGGCGAGTCGCTGTCGATGCTCGTGCCGCAGGTCGTCGGCTTCAAGCTGAGCGGGGCGCTGCCGCAGGGCGCGACCGCAACCGACCTCGTGCTGACGGTGACGGAGATCCTGCGCAAGGTCGGCGTCGTCGGCAAGTTCGTCGAGTACTTCGGGCCGGGGCTCTCCTCGCTCGCGCTCGCCGACCGCGCGACGCTCGGGAACATGAGCCCCGAGTACGGCGCGACGTGCGGGTTCTTCCCGGTCGACGACGTGACGCTGCAGTATCTGCGCCTCACCGGCCGCACGGCGGAGCGCGTCGCGCTCGTCGAGGCGTACTGCAAGGAGAACATGCTCTGGCACGACGAGAGCGAGCAGCCGACGTACACACGGGTCGTCGAGCTCGACCTCGGCGACGTCGAGCCGTCGCTCGCCGGCCCTCGCCGCCCGCAGGACAGGGTGCCGCTGGCGAGCGCGAAGGAGTCGTTCATCGAGGCGCTCGACACGTTCGGCGTCCCGTACGGCAACGGCACCTACGACAAGGAGATCGAAGACTCCTTTCCGGCGAGCGATCCGCCGACGGGCGACTCGACGACCGACGACGACATCCAGCCGTCGCACCTGGCGACGGTCGAGAAGAAGCGTGTGCCGGTGCGCGATGAGGAGTACTCGCTCGAGCACGGATCGGTCGTGATCGCCGCCATCACCTCGTGCACGAATACCTCGAACCCGTCCGTGATGATCGGCGCCGGCTTGCTGGCGAAGAAGGCGGTCGAGGCCGGCCTGCAGCGCAAGCCGTGGGTCAAGTCGTCGCTCGCGCCGGGCTCGAAGGTCGTGACCGAGTACTACCTCCGCTCCGATCTGCAGCAATACCTCGACGAGCTCGGCTTCAACACCGTCGGCTACGGCTGCACGACGTGCATCGGGAACTCCGGGCCGCTGCCGGACGCGATCGGCGAGGCGGTCAACGAGGGCGAGCTCGTCGTCTGCGCGGTCCTCTCCGGCAACCGCAACTTCGAGGCGCGCATCCACGGCGACGTGAAGGCGAACTATCTCGCGTCGCCGCCGCTCGTCGTCGCGTACGCGCTCGCGGGGCGGATGGACATCGACATGTTGAACGAGCCGCTCGGCGAAGGCGACGACGGGCCGGTGTACCTGCGCGACCTCTGGCCTACCGCCCAGGAGGTCGACGAGATGATTGCGTCGTCGATCGACGGCGAGATGTTCCGCCGTACCTACGGCGACGTCTACACCGGCGACGACCGGTGGCGCGCGCTCGACGTTCCCGAGGGCGACCTCTTCGCCTGGGAGGCGGCGTCGACCTACGTTCGCCGGCCGCCGTACTTCGACGGGATGTCGCGCGAGCCGGGAACCGTCGAGGACGTCCGCGGAGCGCGCGTGCTCGTCGCCCTCGGCGACTCCGTCACGACCGACCACATCTCGCCGGCCGGCGCGATCCGGCCCGACTCGCCTGCCGGCCGCTATCTCGTCGAGCACGGCGTCGAGCGGCGCGAGTTCAACTCGTACGGCTCGCGTCGCGGCAATCACGAGGTGATGGCGCGCGGCACGTTCGCGAACGTCCGGCTGCGCAACCAGCTCGTCCCTGACTCGGAGGGAACGTGGACGGTGCACGTGCCGTCCGGCGAGGAGGGAACGATCTACGACGTCGCCGAGCGCTACCGCGCCGAAGGCGTGCCGACGATCGTGCTCGCCGGCAAGGAGTACGGAAGCGGCTCGTCGCGCGACTGGGCGGCGAAGGGGCCGAACCTGCTCGGCGTCCGCGCGGTGATCGCCGAGTCGTACGAGCGCATCCACCGCTCCAACCTGCTGATGATGGGGATCCTGCCGTTGCAGTTCCTCGCCGGCGAGTCGCGCGAGTCGCTCGGCCTGACCGGCCGCGAGGAGTATTCGATCACCGGCGTCGCGAACGGCGAGGCGAGCGAGGTCACAGTGCACGCCGACGGGACCGAGTTCCGCGTGCGCGTGCGCCTCGACACGCCGCGCGAGCGGGAGTACGTCCGCCACGGCGGCATCCTCCCGTTCGTCCTGCGCAAGCTTCTCCGCTAGAGCCGCGGCGCCGGCAGACGATCAGGGGAACGCACGCTGCGATAGGCTCGCCACGTGGACTGGCAGCCGGTCTGCGACGCGATCCTCGCCAGCGAAGGCGCGCTGCCGCGGCCGCTGCGGGAGGCGATCTTCGCGGGCGACGACCCGCCCGAGCTGGCCGTGCTGCTCGACAAGGTGCGGCGGCACGCGTACCGCATCGTCGATGCCGACGTGGCCGGCCTCGAGGTCGACGTGGCCGTCGAGGCGACGCTCGCGGCGGCGCTCGGCTGCGCGCTGCGCGACCGGGCGCGCGCGCTGGAGGCCCTGTCGTGAGGTTTGCGGAGCTCGAGGTGCCGCACGATCGCGGCGTCTACGTTTCCGACATCGGCCAGGCGCTGCAGTACCGGCCGGCGCTGTTCGGGCGTCCGTTCTCCGAGCTGCTGCAGGAGGTGATGCGCGGGCCGTCCGAGTGGTCGGCGGCGGAGCGCGAGCTCTTCGCGGCGTTCGTCTCGTCGCAGCGGCAGTGCCCGTTCTGAACGGAGTCGCACGGCGCGGTCGCGTCGTCTGCGCTCGGCGATGCCTCGCTGGTCGACGCGGTGCTCGCCGACTACGAGTCGGCGCCCGTCGACGAGCGGCTGCGCGGGACCCTGCACTTCCTCGCGACGCTCGACCCGTCGCGCGCCGCAGCGGCCGGCGTCTCACGAGCCGCATTGCGCGACGCCGCCGAGGTGAAGGCTGCGTTCGACGTGATCACCCGCTTCGCTGACATGATCGGCGCGCAGCCTGGATCGTCGTGCGGCCTGAGTCGCGAGCAGGTGCTGGCGCACGGCGGTCGGTTCTTCGCAAACGGCTACGTCGAAGGAGGCGGAAATGGCAGGGAAGGCACTGATCAACCTCGCTACCGGGATGGAGGACGGTGAGCGTGTGCTCGTCGCGTTCCTCGTCGCGACCGCGGCGCAGCAGCAGGGCAAGGAGGTCGTCGTCTGGGCGACGAAGGACGCGGTGCGCCTCGGGCTGCCCGGGACGATGCAGGGCGAGGTGTGCGACGGCTGCCCGCCGCTCGACCGCCTGTGGCAGCAGTTCGACGAGGCCGGCGGAAAGCTCTGGCTCTGCCCGATCTGCGTCAACTCGCGCGGCCTCCAGAACGAGGAGCGCGTGGCCGGTGTCGAGATCGCGGGCGCGACGCCGGTCTGGGAGTGGGCCGGCGACGACGCGACCGTGTTCAGCTACTAGCGATGAGCGACTACACGGTCGTCCGCGCAGACGACGTCGACGACCCCTACGAGGGGACGGACGTCCCCGGCGAGTTTCGCCGGCTGACGCAGCCGCTCGGCGCGCAGCAGCTGGCGATCACGCTGATCCGCATCCCGCCCCACTCCGACTTCGAGCAGGGCACGGGCCACTACCACGAGGAGATCGAGGAGCTGTACCTCGTGACGCGCGGGACGCTGACGATGCGCTTCGGCGACGACGTCCTCCAGGTCGGGCCGAACACCGTCGCGCGCGTACCGCCGGCGACGCCGCGCTCACACCGGAACGAAGGCGACGAACCGGTGGAGATGTACGCGATCTCGCGGCAGCTCGGGCGCGAGGATGCGACGAAGATCGACGAGTTCTGGGAGGCCTCGCCCGCGGCGGCGCAGAAGCGCTAGTACAGGCCTTCGCGGCGGCGGTACCGCTCGGCGCGTTCGCGCTCGTACTCGTCGACGTCGAGCGTCGGGTCGCTGACCGCCTTCAGCATCTGGCCCGTCGTCGGCATCGTCTTCGGGTCGACGTGCGTCTCGCTGTTCCAGAGATCGGAGCGGACGAGCGCCTTCGAGCACTGCGTGTACGCCTCCTCGACGGTGACGAGGATCCCGAGCTTCGGCGCCTTCCCCTCGACCGCGCTCGGCGCGAGCAGCTCCGGGTCGTCCGTGAGCACGGCGCTGCCGTTGACGCGGAACGTCTCGCCGACGCCGGGCACGAGGAAGAGCAACGCGATGCGGCCGCTCGCGACCACGTTCGTGAGCGTGTCGGCGATCTTGTTGCCGGGCCGCTCGGGAATCAGCAGCGTCCGCTCGTCGAGGATGCGCACGAAGCCCGCGGGATCGCCGCGCGGTGACACGTCGAGGCCGCCTTCGTCGCTGACCGTCGCGACGCAGACGAACGGCGACTGCTCGATGTAGCGGCGGAAGATGTCGTTGAGCCGGTCGGCGATCTTGCCGGCGACGAGCGCGGTCGGCCCGCCGATCAGGTCTCGGAGCTCTGCCTCTGTGCCGACCACGTGCCGAGCCTAGCCTGCGCCTCGGCGCTGTGGCGATCCTGCTCGACGAGCTCGCCGGCCTTCAGCTCGCGGCACACCCAGTATGCAATTGCGGCGGTGAGCAGCGGGCCGACGAAGACGAACACGCGGTAGAACCAGATCTGTCCGGTGTACGGGATGCCGAAGACGAGGTTGACGCGGTCGGACGAGCCGGCGACGAACACGAGGACGACCCACGTGATCATCCCGATCCCGATCGCCGTGCGCCGCGGGTTGTCGCGCGGCCGCTCGAGCACGTTGTGCCAGCCGTAGTCACCGCTCCACTTGCGCTCGAGCCACGGCCAGAAGTAGAGGAAGCCGATGACGACGAGCGGGAAGAGCACGCCGCCCCAGAACGGATTGGGGACGAGCGTGTAGTTGCCGATCACGACGTCGAAGCCCGGCACGAGCCGTAGGCCGCCGATCAGCCAGCCGAGATACCAGTCCGGCTGTGCACCGTTCGTCGCGTCGTACGTGTGGTACGGCCCCCACTGCCAGATCGGGTTGATCTGCACGAGCCCGCCGAGCAGGAAGAGCACGCCCGCGACCGCGAGCAGCAGGCCGAGCGAGCGCGGCGTCTGGCCGGGGAACGTCGGCACGCCCATGACGACGTGGTTCGACTGCGCGCGCCGGCGCCGGAACTGCGTGTGGTGCCGCAGCGCGACGAGGAGCAGGTGCGCGCTGAGCAGGATCCCGATCAGGATCGGGAAGAGCAGCACGTGCGCGATGTACAGCCGCGGCCAGAACACGTGCTGGCCGGGATACGGGCCGTGGAAGAGCCAATTCATCAGGTCGGCACCGACGAATGGCAGCGACACGCCGACCGAGTAGCCGATGACGAGGCCCATGCCCGAGAGCAGATCGTCGACGAGGGAGTAGCCCATGTACGCCTCGAGCAGCGACAGCATCAGCATCGTCACGCCGAGCGCCCAGATCAGACCGCGCGGCTTGCGATAGGCGCCGGTGAAGAACACGCGGAAGAGGTGGAGCAGGATCGCGACGAGGAACACGTTTGCGGCCCAGTGGTGCGTCTGCCTGATCAACAGCCCGGCCTTCACGTCGAGGGAGAGGTCGACGACCGACTTGTACGCCTCCGTCATGTGCTGCCCTTGCAGCGGTGCGTACGACCCGTGGTAGACGACGTCGTGCGTGGAGTCGACGAAGAAGAACGTCAGATAGATGCCGGTCGCGATCAGCACCATGAACGCGTACAGCGCGACCTCGCCGAGCAGGAACGACCAGTGGTCGGGGAACAGGTAGCGGAGGACCTTGCGGAGGAGCGGCGCGCTCGCGCTCCGCTCGTCGACCGCCTTGACGACTCTCCGCGTGACGCTCACGCCTGCGGGCTCGGCTTCCTGTTGCGCGTGCCCCACCACGCGGGCCCGACGGCGCCGTTGAAGTTGCCCTGCGCGCGCAGGAACCCCTTCCCGTCGACGGTCAACGGCAGCATCGGCAGCGGCCGGCCGGCAGGGCCGAAGGTGACGGCGCCGCCGCGCGCGGGATCGAAGGTCGAGTAGTGGCACGGGCAGACGAGCGCGGGATGCGGCTCGTCGGGCGCGAACTTCGGCACGCGGTACATCGCGATCGCGCAGCCCGCGTGCGTGCAGATCTTCGAGTACGCGACGACGCCGTCCGCGTCGTAGCCCTGCAGCTCCGGCGGCAGCCGCAGCGACGACACGGGGAGTCGGACGAGGACGAGCGACGCGCCCAGCTCCTCCTTGTCCGCACCCTCCGCGAACGCGGTGTAGAAGTCCTTCTCCTCGATGTCGGCTGCCCTGTACGGCTTGCCGTCCTCGTCGACGAGCCGCCGGCCGCGCGTCCACGGCGTGCCGAAGTAGTCCTTGATGCGGATCAGCGGACCGAACGAGACGGCGGGCGTCAACGCTGCGGTCGCGAGCCCGCCGCCCGCGGCAGCGAGCGCGAGCTTGAAGAGCCGGCGCCTCGTCAACCGCGAGCCGGACTCCTCGACGGTCGACGCGATCAGATCGACCTCGCCGGCGTGCACCTGCGGCGGATACTCCTCGACGAGCTCCTCGGTGACGACGAGCTTCAGCGCGGTGATGATCAGCGCCGCGGCGATGCAGACGAGCGCGAGGCCGAGCGCAAGGCCGAGGAACTGCGTCTGGTTCGGGATGCGGTCGATCGCGTAGATCGCGACGAAAGCCGCGCTGAACAGCGAGGCGAGCAGGAGCAGCAGGATCGCCGCCGTCTCGGCGCCGCGATTCGCGTCGAAGTCAGGCACGACGCGCGCTGCCTGCGAGCGCGGCGACCGCCGGCCGCGCCCAGCGACGAGCACGAGCCCGGAGAGCAGCAGATCCTTCGCCTTAGCCATGCAACCGCTTCCCGATCACGAGGCACACGCCGAGCAGAACCGTCCCGGCGATGAACCACGAGACGAGCCCTTCCGGGATCGGCCCGATGTTCCCGAGCGCCCACCCTCCCCGGTTGTCCGGATGGTCGGCGTACCGCACGTAGCGGATGATCGAGTCGAGCTGGCGGTCGGAGATCGCCTGCTGCGAGAACGTCGGCATCACATACGGGCCGATGCGCACCGCCTCGGCGATCTGCGTCGGCGTCGCCTCGCCGAGCCCGGGCGGCACGGCGTTCGTCACGTAGCCGCCCTCGGCGACGATCTGATGGCAGCCGGCGCAGTGCGAGCGGAACAGCTGCATCCCTTCGGAGAGGTTGCCGCGCTCCGGGTGCGGCTCCGGCACCTTCGGGCCGCCGCCGAGGGACGCGACGTAGCGGACGAGGGCGTCGATCTCGCTCGGCTCGAGGAGGAGGCGCGAGCGGCGCGGCTGCAGGCCGTTCCGCTTCAGCGGCATGTAGCCGGTGCGGAGGTAGAAGTCCGCGGCGAGCTCGCCGACGCCGTGCAGCGACGGCCCCTTGCCGACCTGCACCGACTGGTTGCGCGCCTGCGAGCCGCCGTAGCGCTGGCCCGTCGACCCCTCGCCGTTCGGCCCGTGGCACGACGCGCAGTAGCGGCCGTACAGCTGTTTGCCGTTGTCGGCGGCGGCGGGCAGCGCGAGCACGAGCGCCGCGACGACTGCGAGCGCGAGCTTCATGCCTGGTGGCACGTCCGGTCGACGATCGTCGCGATCCCGGTCAGCAGGATGATCACGAGGAAGATGAGGTTTCCCGCGCACGCCGCCGCGGCGAAGAAGTGGATGCGGCCGTGAGGCGGCGGATCCTGCTCCTCGATGTCGTACGTCGCGCGGAACACGATTGCCGACGCGACGCCGGCCGCACCGACGACGACGGCGGCGAACAGCATCAGGCCGAGCTGGATCGCGTCGTGCGGCAGCCCCCACCGGCCGCTCGCCGGATTGCACCGGGCCTGCGACGCGCCGATGCCGGCAAGGAACTCCGCGAACCAGACCGTCCCGCCCGCAAGGAGTCCGAACCACTGCAGTTGTGACAGACGCCGAATGCTCATGCCCGCTCCGGCGCCGGCGAAGCCGCCGCCTCCGCTCATGGGTCGCGTCCGTCGAGCCTACCGCTCATGCGAAGGCCGGGGAGAGGACGGTGAGCGTGACGACGAGCGTCAGCACGTTGACCGCGTGCCAGTAGAACGCGATCGCGCGCAGCGCCTTGCGGCGGTACTCGGTCATGCCGAACAGGAGCTTCCACAGGATCCAGGCATTGAGCAGCAGCCCGATCGCGACGTGGCCGTGGTCGGCGCCGAGCAGCGTGTAGTAGATCGAGCCGTACGCGTGATCCTGCGGCGTGAAGTCGGCGAGGTTGCCCGCGTACTCGTGCACCTCCATCGCGAAGTACCCGGACTGCACGATCAGGGCGAGCAGCAGCCACAGCTTCGGCGTCGCCGAGCGCGCCGCCATGAACATCGGGAAGCTCGTCGTCAGCAGCACGCAGAGCAGGATCAGCGGAATCAGGAGCTTCGGCTCCGGAATGCCGGCCGGCGGCCAGTGCGCATTCTTGAAGCGCAGGTAGAAGTACGAGCCGATCATCATCCCGAAGAGCGCCGACTCGGTGGCGACCAGCATCGCCATCCCCCACCAGCCCAGCGGGAACCGCTCCCGCGCGCGACGGTCGACGACGATGTCCGTCATGCCTGTTGCGGCTCCTTGCCGTGCCAGCCGAGCAATGTCAGCCCGATCAGCACGGCGAAGATCGACGCGTAGACGAACTTCTGCACGATCAACAGCGTGAACATGACGCTGAGCGACGCGGCGAGCAGAATCGGCCACGGCGAGGAGTGCGGCATGTCGACGATCTCGCTCGTCCAGCCGTCGACGACCGACGACACGTGCTGCTCGTGGCCGCGCTCGAGCACACCGACGCCGGCCGTGAGGCGGTGCCCGTCGCGCTCGCGGTCGTCGTGGTCCCAGTTCGCGTAGGCGCTCGAGACGACGGGGATGACCGCGAAGTTGTACTCCGGCGGCGGCGACGGGACGCTCCACTCGAGCGTCGGCCCGTGCCAGGGATCGGGCCCGGACGGCGGGCCGCGGAAGTACGAGACGACGAGGTTCGCGAAGAGGACGACGATCCCGAGCGCCGTCAGATAGCCGCCGATCGACTCGATCAGGTTGTACGACGTCCACCCCATGTCGCCCGGATACGTGTAGACCCGGCGCGGCATGCCGAGCAGGCCGACGATGTGCATCGGGAAGAAGAGGAGGTTCGTCCCGATGAAGATGATCCAGAACGAGATCTGGCCGGGCCGCTCGAAGTAGAGCTTCCCGGTCACCTTCGGGAACCAGTAGTACATCCCGCCGAAGATCGGGAAGACCGCGGCGCCGAAGATGATGTAGTGGAAGTGGGCGACGACGAAGTACGTGTCGGTCACCTGCTGGTCGAACGGGATCGCGAGGAACATGACGCCCGTCAGCCCGCCCGCCACGAACATGACGATGAAGCCGATGATGAAGAGCAGCGGCGTGCGGAACCGCGGCATCCCGGTGAGGATCGACATCGACCACGCGAACACCTGGATCGTCGAAGGGATGACGACCATCGCCGTCGCTCCCGCGAAGAAGACGAGCGTCACGGTCGGCAGCCCCGTCGCGAACATGTGGTGTGCCCACACGCCGAAGCCGATGAAGACGACGAGCAGCTCGGCGATCGCGATCAGCGGGAACGCGAGCATCTTCCGCCGTGTGAACGCCGGGATGATCTCGGTCGCGATCCCGAAGGCAGGGACGATGAGGATGTACACCTCGGGGTGGCCGAAGAACCAGAACAGGTGCTGCCAGAGGAAGTTCGAGCCGCCGTGCGCCACGTCGAAGAAGTGGAAGCCGAGGTTCCGGTCGAGATAGAGGTAGAGCAGATCGACGCTCAGCGACGGCAGCGCGAAGATCAGGCCGAGCGACGCAGCGAGGAACGCGAAGCAGAAGAGGGGCAGGCGGTTGAACGACATGCCGGGAGCGCGGAGCTTGAGGATCGTCACGATCAGGTTCGCCGCCGTCAGCGACGACGCGATCGAGTTGAACGCCAGGCCGAGCGTGTACATCTCGATGTTGCGCGAGGGGTCGAAGTGGCGCGTCGACAGCGGCACATAGTTGAACCAGCCCGCGTCGGGGCCGAAGCCGCTGAACAGGCCGGCGTAGAGGAAGATCCCGGACGCGACGAAGATCCAGAAGCTGAGCGCGTTCATCCGCGGGAACGCCATGTCGCGCGCGCCGACCATCAGCGGCACGAGGTAGTTCCCGAAGGCGCCGGTCGTCATCGGGATGATGAACCAGAAGATCATCGTCATCCCGTGCACGGTGAAGAGCTGGTCGAAGACCTCCGGGCCGACGACGTCGTTGTTCGGCTGCACGAGCTGCGTGCGCATCACGAGCGCCTCGACGCCGCCGGCGCCGAAGAAGACGAGCGTCGTCCAGAAGTAGAGAAGCCCGATCCGCTTGTGGTCGGTCGTCGTCAACCAGCCCAGGACGCCGGGACGCTCGGCCCACTGCCGCTCGAGCCGCTCGACGCGCTCGGCGACGGTCGTCGTCACTTCAGCCCTTCGAGGTAGCCCGTCAGCTGCCGCACCTGCGCGTCGGTGAGGTTGAGATCGGGCATCAGGCTGCCGGGCTTGACGTGCTGCGTCTCCCGCAGCCATTCGCGCATTCGCACCGGTGTGTTCGGGATCGTCAGCGCGGCGAGCGACGTGCGTCCGCCGATATGCGTCAGGTCGGGGCCGACGTTCGCCGACGCCGTCGTGCCGCGAATCGCGTGGCAGCTGGAGCACTTGTCCATGAAGAGCGGCGGCGGCGCGCCCGACGCCGGCTTCTGCTCGCGCGCCAGCCACTGCCGGAACTTCGCCGGCGGGTCGGCGAAGACGTAGAAACCCATGTGCGCGTGCTGCAAGCCGCAGAACTCGGAGCACTGACCGCGGTAGCGGCCGACCCTGTCCGCGAACAGCTCGACGCGGTTCACCTGCTCGGGCTCCATGTCGATCTTCCGGTTCAGCTGCGGCACCCAGAAGCTGTGGATCACGTCCTTCGTGTGGACGAGCATGACAACGTGCGTCCGCACGGGGATGTGGATCTCGTTCGCGGTGACCGCGTTCGTGCCGGGATACCGCACCTCCCACCAGAACTGGTGGCCGGTGACGCGCACGGTCAGCTCGCGCGACGCCGCTGACGCGACGGGCGGCGACGTGCCTCTGATCAGGAAGATGTCCGAGTACGCAAACAGCGCGATGAGGACAAGGATCGGCGTCACGACCCCCAGCACGAGCACCGTGATCGTCCCCGGCCGGTCGCGCCCCGGCGCCTCGCGCTTGAACCAGGCGGCGACGAGGATGCCGACGATCACCGCCAGCCCGACGCCGGACCCGGCGAGCATGATCCACCAGATGGTGGCGATCCCGTGCGCAGACGGGCTCTCGGGAGCGAGTGAGCTCTGCTTCGAGCCGCAGCCGGTTGCGAGCAGCGCGAGCGGCAGCAGTGTGACGAGCCGCGCGCGCGGCAACCTGTCCCCCGTCGGTTTCACTCCCGCCACGGGGCTACCCCCGGCGAACCCGGTAAAACGAATCGTGATACGATGATCCAGAGCACGATCACCGCAGTGGCGAGTGCGCTCTACGTGGCGGCGACAATCCGCGTGAAGCGTCGGCGGGGATCGATCGATGCAGCACGCGCGGTCTCATTCGGGGTTGGGATCGCGCTGCTGCTCGCCTCCGTGCTGGCGCCGCTCGAGAGCTCGTTCGCTGCGCACATGACGCAGCACCTGCTGCTCGGCGACCTCGCACCGCTCTTCTGCGTGCTCGGGCTGAGCGGGCCGCTGCTGCGGCCGGCGCTCGCGCTCCGTCCCGTTCGCGCGCTGCGCGTGCTCGCGCAGCCGCTCGTCGCGCTGCCGCTGTGGGCCGTCGACCTCTGCGTGTGGCACCTGTCGCCGGTTTTCGACGCGGCGCTCCGTCACGAGGCGCTGCACGCGCTGCAGCACATCATGTTCTTCACGTGCGGCGCGCTCCTCTGGTCGGCGCTGCTGGAGCTGCTCCCCGGCCCGCGTTGGTTCCGCACACCGCAGCGCCTCGCGTATCTCGGCGTGATGTGGCTCGTGTCGCTCGTGCTCTCACAGGTCTTCCTGTGGTCGTCGCACCCGTACTACGACTATCGCTCGCTCGACGACCAGCGCGCGGGCGGCGGGATCATGCTGATCGAGGGATCGGTGGTCATGCTGTCCGTGCTCGCGTGGCTGCTGTCGCGCGCGCTTCGCTCAGCTCCCGAAGACGCCGACGTCGTACCCCTTCCGCTGTAGGTCCTTGATCGCGCCGTTGACGGCGCGCAGCTCCGGGGATGCGTCGACCGCGGCGCTCACCGCCTTTGCCTCGGCCTCGTTCGACGTCGCCGCTGCGTGGTGCAGCTTCCCGAGCTCCTTGTCGAGGAAGCGTAGGCCGACGACGATCCTGTCGACGTCCGCCGCGGCGTCTTTCGGCGGCTGCAGCGAGTCGAGATCCTCCGCAGCCTGGTGCATCTCCTCCTGCGCGCGCGCGACGCGGCGTGCATACACCTGCATCGAGTTGCCGGCGGCCGTCGCGGCGTTCGCGGCGGCGCGGCTTGCGAGCACGGCGTCGCGCTTCAGGTGCTGCTCGAAGTCCTTCCTCGACATTCGGCCGCTGCCGCCGCAGCCGGCAACGAGCAGCACGGCGAGGATCGCGAGCGGCCGGCGCACATTCGCTAGTCTCGCTAAACCGGGGTGCCGCGCGCCGCGTGGCTGAGATCACACCCGTTGAACCTGATCCGGCTCGTACCGGCGAAGGGAGTGTGAGATGGCAGAGAGAACACCGTCGTGGGGCATCCAGCCGGTTCCCGACCGCCTGCGCTCGCTCGGCGCAGTCGACGTCGCGATGCTGTGGAGCAGCCTCGGCCTGAGCCTCCTCGTCCTCGTCGCCGGGACCGTGCTCGTGCCGGCGTTGTCCCTGCGCGAGGCGCTGCTCGCGATCCTCATCGGCGGCATCTTCGGCAACGCGCTGCTCGGTCTCGCCGCGCTGCTCGGCGCCGAGGCACGCGTGCCGGCGATGGTGCTGCTCCGCGCGCCGCTCGGCCGCGCGGGGTCGTGGCTGCCGACGGCGCTCAACGTCGTGCAGAACGTCGGCTGGACGGTGTTCGAGGTGCTCGTGATCGCTGCCGCCGCGCGCGCGCTCGTGCACGGCCCGCTCTGGCTCTGGAAGCTCGCCGCCGCCGCCGCCGCGACTGCTCTCGCGCTCGTCGGGCCGATCGGCTTCGTTCGCGAGTGGGTGCGGCGCTTCGCGCTCTGGGTCGTGCTCGCGTCGCTCGCCTACCTGACGTGGTGGGCGCTCCACAACGCGAATCTCGGCGCGCTGTGGGCCCGTCCCGGGAAGGGCGGCTTCCCGAGCTTCTGGGAGGGCGTCGACCTGATGGTCGCGATGCCGGTGTCGTGGCTGCCCCTCGCCGCCGACTACACGCGGTTCTCCCGCGGCGGCCGCGGCGCCTTCTGGGGTACCGCGCTCGGCTATCTCGTCCCGAACGTGTGGCTGTACGCGCTCGGCGCGATTCTGCTCCTCTCGCGCGGGCTGAGCGACGCGCCGTCGACGCTCACCGCGATCGCCTCGGGCGGCGCCGCCGCCGCGATTGCGCTCGTCGCACTCGGTGTCGACGAGACGAAGGAGCCGTTCGCGAACGTCTACTCGGCCGCGGTCTCGCTGCAGAACGTCGTTCCTCGGGTGCCGCAGCGGCTGCTGATCGTCCTCGTCGGCGCGGTCTCGGCGGCCGGCGCGTTCGCGATCGACCTGCAGCAGTACGCGAGCTTCCTGCTCCTGCTCGGGTCGTTCTTCGTGCCGCTCTTCGGCGTTCTGCTGGCGCAGTGGCTCGCCGGCTTCCGTGATCCGTTCGCCGCCGTCGAGGTCCGCGTCGGCCAGATCGCGGCCTGGCTCGTCGGCTTCTGCGTCTACCAGTGGCTGTCACCGGTCGGGCCGGCGTGGTGGACGAGTCGCATCGACCTCTCGCATCCGTCGATCGGCGGCTCGCTGCCGAGCTTCGCCATTGCGTTCGTCGTGTCGCTGGCGCTTACGCTTCCGGGCCGTGCCTTCGCTCTGCGTGATCGGCCATCTCGCGCGTGACGTCGTCGCCGAGACGCCGTGGGCTGCAAGCGCCCGCGGCCAAGCCGCGGGCGCGCGTCCCGCAAAGT
>DASXWV010000043.1:0-92132 GCA_036503495.1 Gaiellaceae bacterium | reverse complement strand
GCACGGAGGTGGTCGGCGGCGCCACGCTGCTCTCGCCCGGTCGCGTCGGCGCGCTCGCCGCCGCCGGCATCGCCGAGGTGGAGTGCGTGCGGCGACCACGCGTCGTCGTCCTCGCGACCGGCACCGAGCTCGCGCGGCCCGGCGAGCCGCTGGGGCCCGGCCAGGTCTACGAGGCGAACGGCGTCATGCTCGCGGCCGCGCTCGCCGCCGCCGGAGCTGAGGTCGAGCAGCTGCCGGCGGTCGCCGATGACGAGGCGTCGCACCGCGCCGCGATCGAGCTCGGGCTCGAGGCCGACGTCCTCGTCACCTCGGGCGGCGTTTCGGTCGGCCCGCACGACCTCGTCCGAAAGATCGAAGCCGAGCTCGGCGTCGAGGAGGTCTTCTGGCGCGTCGCGATCAAGCCGGGCAAGCCGGTGTCGTTCGGGGTGCGCGGCGAGACGCTCGTCTTCGGCTTGCCCGGGAACCCCGTGTCGTCGCTCGTCGGCTGCGAGCTCTTCGTCAAGCCCGCCGTCCGCGCGCTGCAAGGGCTGCGCGACCCGTTGCCGCCGCTCGAGGACGGCGAGCTCGCCGCAGCGCTGCGCCGCAATCCGGCGCGCGACGATTTCGTGCGGGCGCGGCTCCGCCGCGACGCCCGCGTCGCGGTGCTCGAGCCGATCGTCGGCCAGGAGTCACACATGATCGCGCGCGCCGCGGCGGCGGATGCGCTCGTCCACGTGCCGCGCGGCGACGGCGAGCTCGCTGCAGGAGCGCGCGTCGCCTGGCTGCGCCTGGCCTAGCCGTGGCTGGACAGTGCGGCCGCCTCGACCTGGTACGGCTGCATCCCGTGCGGCTCGACGCTGACGAGCCGCGCGTAGACGATGTACCGGTGCGTCGCGAAGAACCGCGGATGGCACGCCTGCAGCTCGAGCTGCTCGTGCCGCGGTGACTTCAGGACGGAGAGATCGCTTGCGGCGACGACGCGGTGCGTGACCATGCGGTAGACGAACGTCGCGTACGGCAGCTCGAGCCGGACGGAATCGCCCGGCCGGATGTCGTCGATGTGGGAGAACGGCGCGAGATACGTCGTGCGGTGGCCGGCGATGTAGACGAGCCGGTTCTCGCCGGGCATCGCGCTGCGCGGGTCGCGGCCGGGGCCCTTCTTGAGCGAGGCCTCGTCGGTACCGTCGACGAGCACCATCTTCAGGCCGATCCGGCCGATGACGATGCGGCCGATCGCCTGTCCGGGATGGACGGAGCGGCGGAAGCGGCGGGCGTCGGCGGCGATCGCGCGCCGCTCCGCCGCGAGGTCGCCGGTGGGCTCGGCCGGCTTGAAGCCCTGCTCCTCGCGGGCCAGCTGTTGCGCCAGCTTGCCCTGCTGCCAGTGGGTGTAGAGGGCCGTGAACGGGTCCTGCCAGCGCCAGACGCAGACCGCCCACGCAAGGGTCAGCACCCCCGCCCCGATCAGGAGGGCACTCGTGACTCGGACGAACCTGCGCATCCTCAGCCGTGCAACGCGCGGCGGGCGCTCTCGGATGCGCGTCGGCGGCGGTGCCTCAGCACGATGCCCCGGATCAGCTCGCGGATCGGCCCACGCGGCCGCCGCTCGGCCGCGCTCGGGTACGGGGCGTAGCGCCCCGCCGCGATCGCGACGAGCTGTGCGGCGCCCGCTAGCCAGGCGACGGCGATCACCAGCCCCTGCACCGGCGCATAGCCCATCGCATAGAGCCAGGCGACATACCACGGTGCGTCCCAGCCCAGCCCGTACCGGCTGCCGAACGACCAGAGCAGGAGCGCGATGCCGGCGAATCCGGCGAGCAGGACGATCGCGCGCACCCAGCGTGGTGCGTGCCGAAGCTGGGGCAGCCACAGCCAGACGTGCAGCGACGGCAGGACGAACACGAGCGCGAACGGATTCGTGGCGACGACGAGCAGCCCGACGACGCCGAGGGCGAGCAGCGCCGCGGCGTGGCCGGCGAGGACCTCGCCGGGCGTGATCTCGCGGCGCGGGATCAGGCGGTCGCGGGCGACGATCCAGCCGACGAAGGCGAGGACGGCGACCCCGACCAGCGCTCCGCCCGGCCAGTGGACGGAGCGGAGCGGCGGCGGCCGTCCGGCGCCCGAGGGCCACGCGCCGAGCAGCGTGAAGAGCCCGAACACGAGGGCGCACCAGGCCCAGAAGGCGAGCCGGCTGCGATAGGCGCGGAGCGCCGGCGCGACACGGATCCGCCGCCGGCGGCAGCGCGCGAACAGGTCGACCGCGGCGACGAGGAACGGCAGGAGGCACGCGATCAGGACGAGCTCGATCGCCCAGCCGCGCACGATCCGCGTGCCGAGGAAGAGGTAGCTCGCCGGGCCGGGCGCGAGCGCGACCCCCTGCTGCAGGGCGTCGATCGTGTTCTGCGCGGCCCGTCCGACCTGGCCGAGCCGACCCGGATGGATCCCCGCCGCCCCGTCACCTGCGCCGTCGGACGGCCGGTCGGCTGCGGTCGTGATCGTCACCGCCGGAATGCCGCGGCTGACGAACGGCGCCTGCTCGAAGCGGCTGTACGGAAAGCCGAGGTCGATCAGCTGCCGCAGGCCGCTCGGCCGTGTCGGGTCGAGGCCGGTCTCGGCGGCGATCTGCGCGCGCACCGTCTCGACGAGGCCGGGCGCCGCCGCCCGCGGCGTGTCGCCCGAGAAGACGAGCCGCGGCCGTCGCCGGCCGGCGACTGCGTCGAGGTTGAGCACTGCGAGGACGTTCCGCGCCTCCGGGGCGTGCGCGGCGAACCACGCCGCGCCGATGCCGCCTTCGACCGCGGCGTCGGTCGAGAGGAAGAGGATCGAGTACGTGAGCCGGACGCGCCCGCCGGTCGACGAGGGCGCGTAGGCGCGTGCGAGCTCGAGCAGCGCCGCGGTCCCCGACGCGTTGTCGTTAGCACCCGGGCCCGTCGCCGCGTCGTCGCGGTGTGCCATGACGACGATCGTCCGTTGCGAGAGCGAGGACGGCGTGGTCGCGAGCAGGTTGACGCCGCGGATCCGGCCGCGGCCGGGCACCGTCTCGACGAACGGCTGCCGGCGCACCGTGAAGCCGTACGGCTTCAGCTGCTGCTCGTACCAACGGGCGGCGCCCTGGCCGCCCGGCGTGCCGGCCGCCCGGATCGGGTAAGCGGTCGCGAGCGCCCGGGCGAGGGCGGCGGCTGCGTCCTTGTCGAAGGCCGCCGGCTCCGGACTCGGCGGCTGCAGCGCCGCGGGGCGCGCGACGCTGAACGCGAGCACGAGCAGGGGCAGGCCGACGAGCAGCCACGTCCCGCGGTAGAGCCGGCCGTTGATCGGCCGCTCGAGCGAGCCCGGGCGTGCGCGGCGCCGCTCCGGCGCAGGCGGGAGAGCGGCCACGCGCTGAGTGTAGGACGGTCGGCGGTTTCCACGTGAAAACGCGCGTCGATACAGTCGGCCGATGCGCGTGGCGGTGTTTGCGCTGCTCTGCGCGGCGCTCGGCGGCGTCGCGGCACTCGGGATCGGCCGGGCGAGCGGGCTGATCGGCGGCGGCGGAACGACGACGACGGTCCTCGTGCGCCCGGCCGGCACGACCGTCACCGTCGCGGCACGGGCGCGCCCCGCCAGCTTCTCGGCCGTGTTCGCGGCGCGATCCGCCGGCGTCGTCACGATCTTCGCCTACTTCGGCGGCGCCGGCTCGCAAGGCTCGGGCTTCGTCGTCGGCCGCGACGGCACGATCCTTACCAACGCCCACGTGATCACCAACGCCGGCGAGACGACCGGCCCCGTGCGCGCCGCAGCGACGGTCTACGTCGAGTTCGCCGATCGCGACCGCGTCGCCGCGACGGTCGTCGGCTGGGACGTCTTCGACGACGTGGGTGTCCTGCGCGTCGATCCGAGCGCGCACGCGCTCGAGCCGCTGCCGCTCGGCCGGTCGGCCGCGGTCGTCGTCGGTGAGCCGGTCGCGGCGATCGGCAGCCCGCTCGGAAACGCCGATTCGCTCGCGGTCGGCGTCGTCTCGGCCGTCGGCCGCTCGATCGCCTCGTTCACGGCACCGAGCTTCCAGCTCAGCGACGCGATCCAGACCGACGCGCCGATCGCGCACGGCAGCTCCGGCGGGCCTCTTCTCGACGCGGCCGGCCGCGTCATCGGCATCAGCGCGCAGATCCGCAGCGATCAGGGCGGCGCGACCGGCATCGGCTTCGCGGTACCCGTCGATGCCGCACGCCGGTCGCTGCGGCAACTGTTGACGAAAGGCCACGCGGTCTATGCCTACGCCGGGCTGCAGGCGGAGGACCTGACGCCGTCGCTCGCCCGCCACCTCCATCTCGCCGTGCGCCGTGGGGCGCTGATCGACCACGTCACGGCCGGCGGGCCTGCCGACCGGGCGGGGCTGCGCGGCGGCACGAAGCAGGAGTCGTTCCTCGGCGAGTCGATCGTTGCCGGCGGCGACGTCGTGCTCGCGGTCGATGGGCAGCCGATTACCGGCGCCGATGATCTCGTGCGAATCGTCACGAGTAGGCTTCAGCCCGGCGAGGCTGCCCGCTTCACGATCCTGCGCGACGGCCGGCGGCGGACGCTCTCGGTGCGGCTCGCCGCCCGCCCCGCGCGTTAGGGGCGGCTCCCGCGCGGGTACGCGCACCTGGAATGCGATGCCAGACGGCAGATTTCGGTAGAAATCGGCGTGTTTAAAGCCTGGAAGCTGCGGGAATCAGCCGGGCGATGACGACGTTCGAGAGCGACGACGGGCGGACGGTCGCCCTCCGCATCCCGGCGAAGGCCGAATACATCACCCTTTGCCGCCTGGCGCTGACCGGGCTCGGGCAGCTGCGCGGCGTCGGCGAGGACACGATGGCCGACCTGAAGCTCGCGCTGACCGAGGCGGTCTCGAACTCGGTGCGGCACGCCTACGGCCCGAACGGCGACGGCAGCGTCGATGTCCGCTACGAGCTGCACCCGGACCGGCTCGGCATCGAGGTCGTCGACGACGGCGCCGGCTTCGACCCCGAGGCGGAGGCGGCCGCGGCCGGCGCGGGCGACGAGCTCAGCGAGGGCGGGCTCGGCATCGCGATCATCAAGTCGATCGCCGACGAGTTCGAGGTTCGGTCGCAGCCGGGCCGGCGCGGCTCGGCGCTCCGCTTCGTCAAGCGCCTGTCGTAGCGCAGCGGCGGGCGCCCGCCGATACGGTCCTGCCGTGGAGGCACGCCGCAAGCTGATCGTCGTCGCGAATCGCGGCCCGGTCGCCTACGCGCGGAACGCCGACGGCGAGCGCGTCGCGCGCCGCGGCGGCGGCGGGCTCGTGACGGCGCTGCGAAGCCTCGTCGCACACCACGACGTGACCTGGATCGCAAGCGCGATGAACGACGAGGATCGCGCGGTCGCCGAGGAGCAGGGCGGCAACGCCTTCGCGGAGACGTCGCGCGAGGGCGCCCCGTACCGTGTCCGCCTCGTTGCGCACGAGCCGTCCGCCTACGACTGGTACTACAACGTCGTCGCAAACCCGACGCTGTGGTTCCTGCAGCACTACATGTGGTCGCTCGCCTACGCGCCGGATATCGACCTCGGTCTGCACAACGCGTGGTTCAACGGTTACCTGCCGGTGAACGAGGCGTTCGCCGAGGCGACGATCGCCGAGCTCGACCGCGAGCCGGAAGCGTCGGTGTTCTTCCACGACTACCACCTCTATCTCGCGCCGAAGCTCGTGCGCGAGCAGCGGCCCGACGCCTTACTCGCGCACTTCATCCACATCCCGTGGCCGCAGTCGGACTACTGGCACGTCCTGCCGGAGCATCTGCGCCGCGAGGTGCACGAAGGGATGCTCGCCAACGACATCGTCGGGCTGCACACCGACCGGTGGCGGCGCAACTTCCTCAGCTGCTGCGAGGAGATCCTCGACGCGGCCGTCGACGACGAGGCTTCGACCGTGACATACGACGGGCGCATCACGCATGTCACGTCGCACCCGCTCGGCATCGAGCCGGCGGAGTTCGACGAGCTGCGCGACGATGCGGCGGTGCTCGAGGAGGAGCGGCTGATCGCCGAGCGCCGTCCCGAGTTCCTCGTCCTGCGCGTCGACCGGACGGATCCGTCGAAGAACGTCGTGCGCGGCTTCCGCGCGTTCGCGCTCTTTCTCGACATGCATCCGGAGATGCACGGCCGCGCGACGCTGCTCGCGCTGCTCGATCCGTCGCGGCAGGACATTCCCGAGTACTCCGAGTACGTCGCGGCGATCCAGCGCGAGGCGCGCGCCGTCAACGACCGCTTCCAGCACGAAGGCTGGGTGCCGATCGACCTGCAGGTCGGCGATAACTTCGCGCAGTCGGTCGCCGCGTACAAGCAATACGACGTGCTGCTCGTCAACGCCGTCTTCGACGGGCTGAACCTCGTGTCGAAGGAGGCGCCGCTCGTCAACGGTCGCGACGGCGTGCTCATCCTCTCGGAGAACACGGGCGCGCACGAGGAGCTGGGAGCGTGGGCGCTCTCGGTGAACCCCTTCGACGTCTACGGGCAGGCGCAGGCGATCTACGAGGCGCTGACGATGGGCCGGTCCGAGCGCCGCCGCCGGATCGAAGACATCCGAGCGTGCGTGCGCGAGAACGATGTCGCGGCGTGGATCGCGGCGCAGCTCTCCGACCTCGACCGCGTCGGCGTAGCATTCGCGCATGGCGACGACCGTCGTCCGGACTGATTCGCTCGTCGCCGCCGCGCGGGCGGCGCAGGAGCAATGGGCCCGCCGGTCGCTCGCCGAGCGTGCTGCTGTCCTGCGCCAGGCGGTCCGCGTCGTCCGTGGGCATGCCGACGCGATCGTCCAGACGATCGTGCAAGAGACGGCGAAGCCGCGGACCGAGGCGGTGGCCAACGAGCTCTACGCCGCGGCCGATCACGCGCAGTGGCTGTCGCGCAACGTCGAGCGCGTGCTCCGCGACGAGCCCGTGCCGATGCCGCAGCTGCACTTGAAGTCGAAGCGCGCGTGGCTCGTCTATGAGCCGCTCGGCGTCGTCGGTGCGATCACGCCGTGGAACGTGCCGTTCGCGATCCCGTTCGGGATCGTCGCGACGGCGGTCGCCGCGGGCAACGGCGTCGTGCTCAAGCCGTCGGAGCACACACCGCTGACGGCGGAGTGGGTGGCCCGCGTGCTCGAGGAGGCCGGTGCGCCGACCGGGCTCGTCCGGCTCGCGCCCGCTGATCGCGAGGCCGGCGAGACGCTCGTCGACGAGCCGGGCATCGCGAAGATCTTCTTCACCGGCTCCGTCGCCGTCGGCCGCAAGGTCGCTGCCGCCGCCGGTGCGCGCGGCTGCCCCGTCGTGCTCGAGCTCGGCGGCCGGGACCCGCTCGTCGTCTTCGCCGACGCCGACCTCGACCGCGCCGTCGAGGGAGCCGCGTTCGCGTCGTTCCTCAACGCCGGACAGGCCTGCGTCAGCGCCGAGCGCATCTACGTGGAGCGGCCCGTGTACGCGGAGTTCCGCCGGCGGCTCGAGGCGTTCGCGGAGACGATCGAGCTCGCACCGATGGTGTTGACCGGCGAGCGGCGGCGCGCGGAGATCGTCGACGGCCCGCTGCCGGACACCGAGATCTTCGGGCCGGTCGCGAGCATCGAGGCCTTCGACGGCGAGGACGACGCCGTCCGCCGCGCGAACGACACCTCCTTCGGGCTCGGCGCGAGCGTGTGGACACGCGATCGCGCGCGGGCCGGCCGCGTGGCGCGCCGGCTCGAGGCAGGGATGGTCTGGGTCAACGACTTCGGCTACTCGTTCGCGACCGGGCAGGCGCCGTGGGGCGGCACCAAGGCATCGGGGTTCGGACGCACGAGCGGCCGGCACGGGCTGTACGAGTGCGTCAACGTCAAGTACATCGATGCCGACGGGGGCCGGCTGCGTCCCGGCTGGTGGTTCCCGTACGACGAGCGGACGGCCGACGCGCTCCGCAACGCACTCGACGTCCTGTACGGCGACGGCTTCGAGCGCGTCCGCGCGGCCTGGCGGCATCGCCGCGATCTCCTGCATCTCGCAAAGAGATCGCGATGACGGAGCTCAGCCACGTCGACGAGAGCGGCGCCGTGCACATGGTCGACGTCGGTGCGAAGCCGCTCTCCCGCCGCCGCGCCGTCGCGCGCGGCGAGGTGCGGATGGCGCGCGAGACCGCGTCGCAGCTGCGCGCGCTGCCGAAGGGCGACGCGCTGACGACCGCACAGCTGGCCGGGATCATGGCGGCGAAGCGCACGAGCGAGCTGATCCCGCTCTGCCACCCGCTGCCGCTGTCGCACGTCGACGTGACGCTCGAGGTGCGCGACGACCGCGTCGAGATCGTCGGCGTCGCCGAGACGACCGCGCAGACGGGCGTCGAGATGGAGGCGCTCACCGCCGTCACCGTCGCCGCGCTCACGGTCTACGACATGGCGAAGGCGATCGACAAGCGGATGGTGCTCGGCGAGATCGCACTCGTCGAGAAGAGCAAGGAGCCGGCCTGAAGGCCGCAGTCCTGACCGTCTCCGACCGTGTCTCGCGCGGGGAGGCGGAGGACCGGAGCGGCGACGCGCTCGACGAGCTGCTGCGCGCGGACGGGTACGACGTCGAGCGCCGCGTCGTCCCCGACGAGCGCGGGCAGATCGCCGCGGCGCTGCGCGAGCTCGCCGCGGGCGCGCGGGTCGTCCTCTCGACAGGAGGCACCGGGCTCGCGCCGCGCGACGTCACACCGGAGGCGACACGCGAGGTGCTCGACCGCGAGGCGCCCGGCATCGCGCAGGCGCTCCGCGCCGACTCGATCGCGAAGACGCCGCACGGCCTCCTCTCGCGCGGGATCGCGGGAGTCGTCGGCTCGACGCTCGTTGTCAACCTGCCGGGGTCGACCGGCGGCTGCCGCGACGGGTACGCGGTCCTTCGCCCGGCGCTCGAGCACGCCCTTCGCCTTCTCGCCGACGAGGCTACGGTGCACGAGCAGACATGACGATCGTCGCCCCGCTGCCCGCCCGTTACGCGCGCCTCGTCAAGATCGAGCACACGGTGTTCGCGCTGCCGTTCGCGTACGTGGGCGCGTTCCTCGCGGTCGGCGGCTCGCCCTCCGCGCACGACCTGCTCTGGATCACGCTCGCGATGGTCGGAGCGCGGTCGCTCGCAATGGCGCTCAACCGGCTCGTCGACGCGCGCATCGACGCACGCAACCCGCGCACGGCCGGACGGGAGATTCCGAGCGGGCAGCTGTCGGTCGTGCAGGTCGTGGTCTTCTGCGCTGCCTCGCTCGCACTCTTCCTGGTGGCGGTGTTCCAGCTCGCGCCGAAGACCCACTGGCTCTGGCCGATTCCCGTCGCCGCATTCGTCGTCTATCCGTACCTGAAGCGGTTCACGTGGCTCTGCCACCTCTGGCTCGGCGCTGCCGACGGGCTCGCGCCGGTCGGCGCCTGGGTGGCGATCACCAACCACCTGCCGTGGCAGTCCTGGGTGCTCGGTGCGGCGGTGACGTTCTGGGTCGGCGGCTTCGACTGCTTCTACGCGCTCTTCGACCTCGACGTCGACCGGCGCGAGGGCCTGCACTCGATCGCGACGCGGTTCGGCGTTCGCGGCGCGTTCGTCGGCGCGCGCATCTGCCACGCCCTGACGATCGCCGCGCTCGTCGTCGCGGGGCTCGGCCTCTCCGTCGGCGTCCTCTACTGGCTCGGCGTCGCCGCGGTGGCCGTGCTGCTCGCCTACGAGCACACGCTCGTGCGTCCCGACGACCTTCGCCGCCTCGACGCCGCCTTCTTCACGATGAACGGCGTGATCAGCGTTGCGTTCGCCGCATTCGTGATCGTCGACGCAGTCGCGTGATCACCGCCCGCGCTCTCGGGCGCCGCTTCGGCGACAAGCGCGTGCTGCGTTCGGTCGACCTCGATCTCGCGGACGGCGGCTTCGCCGTCGTCACCGGTCCGAACGGCGTCGGCAAGTCGACGCTCCTCCGTCTGTGCGCCGGCCTGATGCAGCCGAGTGAGGGTGAGCTGCGCGTCACGGCGACGCGCGCGCAGATCGGCTTTCTCGCGCACGAGCCGCTCGTCTACCGCGAGCTGACCGCGCTCGAGAACCTCGAGCTGTACGGCGTCCTGTACCGCGTGCCGGAACGGCGCGAGCGGATCGGCATGCTGCTGGAGCGCTTCGGCCTCTGGGACGCGCGGCGCGACCGCGTGGCGACGTATTCGCGCGGCATGCAGCAGCGGCTCGCGCTCTGCCGCGTCCTGCTGCACGAGCCGCGCCTGCTGATCCTCGACGAGCCGTACACCGCGCTCGACGAGCAGGGCACCGAGCTGCTCGACGCACAGCTCGCCGAGCTCCGCGGCGCGCGAACCTTCCTCGTCTCGACGCATGACCCTGCGCGCACCGAGCGCTTCGCGACGACGCACCTCGCGCTCGCATGACGTATCTCGCGGACGTGCGGGCGCTCGCCCGCAAGGACCTCCTGCTCGAGCTGCGGGCGCGCGACACGCTGCCGGCGATGCTCCTGTTCGTCGTCGCGGTGTTCGTCGTGTTCCACTTCTCGCTGCCCGCCGGCTCGTCCGACCTCGCCGCGAGCGGGCTGCTCTGGGTGGCGATCGTCTTCACCGCATTGCTCGCGCTCGGCCGCGCGTTCGTGCCGGAGCGGGAGCAGCGCGTGCTCGACGGCCTCGTGCTCGCGCCGTGCGACCGGAGCGCGATCTGGCTCGCGAAGGCGGTTGCGACCCTCGCCTTCCTCGCGGCCGCCGAGGTCGTCGCGCTGCCGCTCTTCGCACTGTTCTTCCACGGTCTCCGCCCGGCGGCGATCGCCGGCGTCGCGCTCGCCGACATCGGCATCTGCGCGGTGGGGACGTTCGTCGGCGCAACCGCCGTCGCGACGCGGGCACGCGAGCTGCTTCTGCCGCTCCTCTTCCTGCCGCTCGCGATCCCGCTGATCGTCGGCGGCGTCGGCTCCTCGACCGCCGACGACGCCGGCCGGTATCTCGGGTTCCTCGGCCTCTACGACCTGCTCTTCGCGCTGCTCTGCTGGGCAGCGTTCGAGTACGTGGTCGTCGAGTAGGCACAATCGGCAGGTGCAGAGGATTTCGCTGCCGGTGCTCGCGGTGGTCTCGCTCGTGCTGGTGACGCTGGCGCTCGCGCTCGTCTTCTTCGTCGCGCCCAACGACGCCGACCAGGGCTTTTCGCAGCGGATCTTCTATTTCCACGTCTCGATCGCGTTCACGTCGTACCTCTGCTTCGGCACAGGCGCCTGGAAGGCGTTGCGCCACCTCTGGAAGCGCGACCCGCGGGCCGACCTCGAGAGCTACGTCGCCGTCCACCAGGGCGTGATCTTCGGCTCGCTCGTCCTCCTCACCGGCTCGATCTGGGCGAAGATCTCGTGGGGGCACTGGTGGGTCTGGAGTGAGAACCAGCTCGTCCTGTTCCTCGTCCTCTTCCTCTTCTACGCGGCGTACTTCATGCTCCGCTTCTCGGTCGACGCCGGCCCGCAGCGCGCGAATCTCAGCGCCGTGTACGCGCTGTTCGGCGTCGTGCTCGTGCCGGTCAGCTTCCTCGCGATCAGGCTCTCGCAGCGGCTGATCCATCCGCAGGTGTTCACGCGGCACGGTGCGTCGTTCGGCGGCTGGATCCTCGTTGCGTACCTCGTCTCGCAGGCGGCGCTGATCGTGCTCGCATACACGCTCTATCGCCTCGAGCTCGCCGGCAAGCGGCTCGACCTGCGCGTGCGGGAGCTGCGGACGGCATGACGACGTCGGAGAAGTACGTCACCGCCGCGTATTGCGTCGTCTTCGGCGTGGTGCTCCTCTACGTCGTGATCATCGCGCTCAAGGTGCAGCGGCTGGAACGCGACGTCTCGGAGTTGGAGGAAAAGCGCCGTGGCTGAGCTCTTCTTCTGGCCGGCGCTCCTCTTCTACGGCGAGGCGGCGCTCGGCTATCTCGGCGAGGCGCGGCAGCCCGGGATCGCCGGGCGAGCGGCGCTCTGGGGGGTGCGGCTCGGCTGGCTCGCGCAGACTGCGCTCCTGATCGTCCAGGCGGCCCGGGAGGACGGCTTCCCCTGGAGCACGTGGGCGGGCTCACTCAACCTCTTCGTCTGGTTCGTCGTCACCGCGTATCTCTTCTGGGGCAGCCGACGCCCGTACCGTCTGCTCGGGCTGACGGTGATGCCGCTCGTGGCCGTGCTGCTCGTCGTCGCGCGCGCCGGCGGCGGCACGGGCGTGGGTGAGCGGAGCCAGTACTCGGACGTGTTCCTCGTCGTGCACGTCGGGCTCGTCCTGCTCGCGTTCGCCGGCTTCACGCTCGTCGCCGGGCTGTCGGCGCTCTATCTCTGGCAGGAACGCCGGCTGAAGCAGCGCGCTGCGACGATCCTCCGCCGGCCTGCCCCGTCACTCGCGACGCTCGACCGGCTCGCGCTCCGCATCGTCGCCGTGTCGCTGCCGGCTCTGACGCTCGGGATCGGCGTCGGCATCGGCAGGCTGCTCAACCGCGGCGACGCCGTCGACGCACTCGTCGTCGTCACGCTCGTCACCTGGGTCGTCTGGGCGGCATATCTCGTCGTGCGGCTGCGCGGCATCACGGGCCGCCGCGCGGCGTACCTCGCCCTCGCAGGCTTCGTGCTCGTCATCGTCGTCCGGCTCGCCCTCCCAGCGACGCACTTCGCATGATGCATCTCGTCCTCGTGGGCACCTCGCATCATCATGCGCCGGTCGAGCTGCGCGAACGCGTCGCACTCGACAAGGCGCACGCGCACGCGCTCGCGGCCGAGCTCGGCGAGGCGGTCGTGCTCTCGACGTGCAACCGGACGGAGATCTACGTCGCAACGGATGAGGCGGTCGACGCGGAACGGCGCGCCGCCGCCGCGCTCGTCGACGTCGAGCCGGCGCTGTACCGGCTGCGCGACCGCGCGGCCGCTCTCCATCTCTTCCGCGTCGCGGCCGGCCTCGACTCGCTTGTGCCGGGTGAGGGCGAGATCCTCGGCCAGGTGCGCGCCGCGCACGAGAACGGAACGCCGGGGTTGCTCCTCGATCGCGTCTTCCGCCATGCGCTGCACGCGGGGCGGAAGGTGCGCACGCAAACGGCGATCGGGGAGAGCCCATCGTCGGTATCGGCCGCCGCCGCCGCGCTCGCCGAGCAGGTGTTCGGCGACCTCCGCGGCTGCCGCATCCTGCTCGTCGGCGCCGGCAAGGTGGGCGAGCAGGCTGCGCGCAACCTGCGGACGCGCGGCGCCGAGATCGTGCTGACCGCGAACAGCAAGACCGGTCGCGAGCAGCTCGCCGAGCAGCTCGCGACCGTCGACGTCGTCGTCTCGTCGACGAGCTCGCCCGGCTACGTGCTGGACGCCTCGATGGTCGACGGATCGCGGAAGGGACGCCAGCTATTGCTGATCGACCTCGCGGTTCCACGCGACCTCGACCCCGACATCCATTCGCTCGACGGCTGCTTCCTGTACGACATCGACGATCTCGAGGCGATCGTCACCGAGACGCTCGCGGGCCGGCGCAGCGAGGCCGAGCGGGCGGAGTCGATCGTCGCGGCGGAGGCCGAGAAGTTCCACGAGTGGCACGCGTCGCTCGACGTCGTGCCGGCGATCGCGTCGCTCCGCGCCCGTGCCGAGGAGATCCGCGAGGCGGAGCTCCGCAAGGCCGAGGCGGTGCTCGGCCGCCTCGACGAGAGCGAGCGGAGCGCCGTCGAGTCGCTGACGGCGCAGATCGTCAACAAGCTCCTGCACCTGCCGACCGTGCGCATGAAGCAGGCAGCCGCAGCCGCAGACGGGGTGATTTATGCTGACGCGGTGCGCCACCTGTTCGGTCTCGAGGACGAGCGCTGAAGGTTCGGCCGCTGCCGCTGCAGGTCCCGACGGCGTTCGTGCGGGTGAAGCGGACGGGCGTCCCGGCGTGCGGCCGTCCTGTGCGCAAGCGGCGTCACTGTGCTGATCCGCGTCGGCAGCCGCGGCAGTAGGCTCGCGCTCACGCAGGCCGAGCTCGCTTCGGCGCAGCTGCGCAGGCGGGGGATCGAGGTAGCACTCGTTCCGATCACGACCGCCGGCGACAAGGACCGCACGAAGCCGTTCGGGCAGATCGGTGCGCGCGGGGTCTTCGTCAAGGAGCTGGAGGAGGCGCTGCTCGCGAACCGGATCGACGTCGCGGTGCACTCCGCGAAGGACATGACGTCGAGCGATCCGACCGGACTGGCCGTCGGCGCGTATCTCGAGCGCGACGATCCGCGCGACGCGCTGTGCGGCGCGACGGAGATCCGGCCGGGGATGCGCATCGGCACGGCGTCGGCGCGCCGCCGCGCGCAGCTGCTCGCGCTCGAGCCGAGCCTGTCGATCGAGCCGCTGCGCGGCAACATCGACACGCGGCTGCGCAAGCGCGGCGAGCGCGGGCTCGACGCCGTCGTGCTCGCCGCGTGCGGGCTCGACCGGCTCGGGCTGTCGCACGAGATCGGGCTACGGCTCGAGCCGGACGTGATGCTGCCCGAGGCTGCGCAGGGTGCGCTCGCGCTGCAGGTGCGCGCAGACGAGGCGGAGCTCGTGGCGCATGTCGACGACGCCGAGACGCGGCGCAGGGTCGAGGCGGAGCGCACCGTCGTCCGCGTCGTCGAGGGCGGGTGCCTCGCTCCCGTCGCCGCACACCACGACGGCACCACGCTCACCGCGCTCATCGCCGCCGACGACGGCTCATGGGTCGAACGGCGGACCGGCGACGACCCCGCGGCGCTCGGCCGCGAGCTCGCTGATGCGAGTCGTCGTCACGCGTGAGGACGTCGCCGAGCGCGTCGCCGCGCTCGGGCACGACGTCCTGCTCTGCCCGCTGATCCGCGTCGAGCCGCTCGGCGACGATCCCGTCGACGCGTCGGCCTACGACTGGCTCGTCGTCACGAGCGCGAACGGCGCGCACGAGCTCGGCCGCCGCGGCGCCGTCGCGAACCGGATCGCGGCCATCGGGCCGGCGACCGCCGCGGCCCTCCGCGAGCACGGGCTCGAGCCCGACCTGGTGGCGCCGGTCCACTCCCAGGAGGGCCTGCGTGACGCGCTCCCCGCAGGAACGCTGCTGCTCGCAGCGGCCGAGGGCGCGCGCCGCGACGTCCTCGACGCCGACTTTCTCCCGCTCTACCGCACCGTCGAGCTGCGTTCGTCCGTGCGGGGCGATGTGGCGCTCCTGATGTCAGGGTCGGCGGCCCGGGCGCTCCGGCCGCGGATGCCGGTGATCGCGATCGGGCCGCAGACGGCGGCAGAGGCGCGCCTGGCCGGGCACGAGGTCCTCGCCGTGGCGCGCACGCACGACGTCGACGGGCTCGTCGAAGCGTTAGCGTCACTCCCGTGATCGACAGTGCGGTCGAGTGGCTGCTCGAGTCGCCCGAGCCGGCGATCCGGCGGCTGGCGCGACGAGACCTGCTCGGCGAGGAGAGCACCGACGACGTCCTCGCCGGACCGCTCGTGCAGACGCTGCTCCGCGACTACGGCGGCCATCCATACGCGAAATGGCGCGGCGCGCACTGGCGGCTCGTATCGCTCGTCGAGCTCGGCGTCCCCGCGCACGAGCCGCGCGCGGTCGCAGCCGCCGAGACCGTCCTCGCCTGGCTCACCGGCAAGGGACACCGGAAGGCGATCCCGACCATCGCCGGCCGCGTCCGCCGCTGCGCGTCGCAGGAAGGGAACGCGCTCGCCGTGTGCTCCCGGCTCGGACTGGCCGGCGACGCGCGCGTCGAGCTGCTGGCGCGGTCGCTCGTCGAGTGGCAGTGGCCGGACGGCGGCTGGAACTGCGACCGGCGCCCGCAGGCGCGGCGCTCGTCGTTCCACGAGTCCCTGGCGCCGACGTGGGGGCTGCACGAATACGCCGCCGCGACGGGTGCGGGCTGGGCGCGTGAGGCCGCGGACCGCGCTGCCGAGCTCTTCCTCGCGCACCGCATCTTCCGCTCGCTGCGCAGCGGCGAGGTGATCGAGCCGAGCTGGCTCGAGCCGCACTATCCGCCGTACTGGCACTACGACGCGCTCCAGGCGCTGCTCGTGCTCGCGCGGCTGGGCAAGCACAGCGACGCGCGGACGGCCGAAGCGCGCGAGCTGCTCGTGTCGCTGCGGCGGAGCGACGGCCTCTGGGCGGCGGGCCGTGCGTGGTGGCGGCGACCGGGAGCGAAGGGGAGCAACGTCGAGGTCGTCGACTGGGGCGGTCGCCCGAGCGCCATGGTCACGCTCAACGCGCTGCGGGTGCTGCAGTGAGCGTAGGCTCGACGGACCTCACCCAGGAGCGGAGGCGCCGGCTTTGCCGGCGCCGGGAGCGGGGACAGTGAGCGTCATCACCTTCCTCACGGACTTCGGGCTCGACGACGACTTCGTCGGTACGTGCCACGGCGTGATCGCACGGATCGCCCCGGACGTGCGCGTGCTCGACATCACGCACGGCATCAAGCCGGGGCGCGTGCTGCAGGGTGCGCTGATGCTCGCGAACACGCTCACGTACATGCCGGCCGGCGTGCACCTCGCGGTCGTCGACCCGGGCGTCGGCGGCCAGCGCCGTCCGCTCGCGCTCCGCGACGCGTCGGGGCGGCTGTACGTCGGCCCGGACAACGGGCTGCTGCTCCCGGCTGCCGAGCGGTTCGGCGGCGTCGCCGAGGCCCACGAGCTCGCGAACCCGGTCTACGCGCTCGACCACGTCTCCCGCACGTTCCACGGCCGCGATCTCTTCTCGCCGGCCGCCGCGCACCTCGCGCTCGGTGTGCCGCTCGGCGACCTCGGGCCGCCGATCGACCCGGACGCGCTCGTCCACGTCGACGTGCCGAAGCCGGAGGTCGGGACGCGGCGGATCCGCGCGACCGTGCTCGGCGTCGACCGGTTCGGCAACACGGCGCTCAACCTGACCCGCGACGACCTCGAGCGGGCCGGGATCGTCCCCGGCACGACGGTCGAGATCGACGCCCGCGGCAACCGCTTCTTCGCCGTCGCCGCGCGGACCTTCGCCGACGGGCGCGACGGCGACCTGCTCCTCTACGAGGACAGCTACCGCAACGTCGCGGTCGCCGTTTCCCGCGGATCTGCAGCGGCTTTGCTCGGCCTCGACGAGGGCTCCGAGCTCGCGCTGCACGTCGACGCGCCCTGAGTTATCTTCCGACCAACAGGACGTCCGCGACACGGTTGCACCGGTCCGAACGCCTGAGGAAGCCCCCGCAACGCGCAAGCGTCACGGGGGCTTCGTTCGTCAGGCTCTAGATCCAGCTGACGTGATCCTGCAGCAGCGGCACGAAGAAGTAGAGCGTGAACGCCGCCGTCACCGCCCACATCAGCGGATGGATGTCACGCACCCGTCCTTGCACCGCGCGGATCAGGCAGTACGCGATGAAGCCGAACCCGATGCCGTTCGTGATCGAGTAGCTGAACGGCATCAGCATGATCACGAGCGCGGCCGGGAGGCCGATGCCGAGATCGGTGAAGTCGATGCCGGCGAGCTTCGTGCGCCCGCGTGCCGCAACGCCCTCCTCGACCTCGGCTTCCTCCTCGCCCTCGGTCAGCGCGCTGACCATCAGGTAGCCGACGACGATCAGCGCCGCCGCCGTCGCCTGCGCCGGCACCATGCCGATCAGCGGTGCGAAGAAGAGGAACGGGATGAACAGCGCACCCGCCACGACGGCGACCCAGCCCGTCCGGCCGCCGGCGGCGACGCCGCTGCCCGACTCGATGTACGTCGTCGCCGACGACGTCGACGCGGCACCGCCCGCCATCGCGGCGAGCGAGTCGACGAGGAGCGGCTTGCGGATGTCGTCCATGTGGCCCTCGTCGTTCAGGTAGCCCGCGGGCTTGCCGACGCCGACGAGCGTGCCCATCGTGTCGAAGAAGTCCGAGAGGAAGAGGGCGAACACCCAGACGATCGCCGACACGACGCCGAGCTTCGAGAACGCGTGGAAGTCGAAGTTCCCGAAGGTCGACCAGTCGCCCCAGCCGGCGATGTGGTGCCAGCCCGGGAACGTCGCGGTCGACGTGCCGAACGCGGAGTGCCCGGTCGCGTGGTTGATGATCGTCGCGACGATCGTCGTGCCGATGATCCCGACGAACAGGTCGCCGCGGAAGCCGCGTGCGCGAAGCGCGAGCGTCAGGACGATGCCGAGGATGGTCACGAACACCGGCCACGTCGTCCAGTGCCCGAGCGTCACCGGCGTCCCCTGACCCTGAACGACGAGGCCCGAGTCGTAGAGGCCGATGAACGCGATGAACAGGCCGATGCCGATCGCGATCGCCTTCTTCAGCTCGATCGGGATCGCCCGCATGATCTGCTCGCGCAGGCCCGTCAGCACGAGCGCGGTGACGACGCAGCCTTCCAGGAAGATCAGGCCCATCGCCGACGCGAACGAGATCCCGTTCTGGCCGACGAGCTGGAACGCGACGATCGCGTTGATGCCGAGGCCCGGCGCCAGGGCGTACGCCTTGTTCGTGTAGAGCCCCATCAGGATCGTCATCACGGCGGCGACGACGCACGTCGCCGTGACCACACCCTCGAACGGCAGCGGGGCGCCGACCTTCGGCTTCACGCTGGTGAGGATGATCGGGTTCAGGAAGATGATGTACGACATGACGATGAAGGTCGTCATGCCGGCCATCGTGTCGCGCGCGAGCGTCGTCCCGTGCGCGGCGAAGCGGAACCGGCGCTCCAGGATTCCCTCCTGGAACGTCGCGGCGATGCTACTCATCGAGCGTGTCCTCCCCTTCGTTGATCGACCGACGCCTAAGGCGTGAATCTACGAAGTGGGCCTGACGACATTCGATAGGCCGAACGGCCTATGACATCGCAAATAGCGGCTTTTCTGTCGCCGCCGACCTGTGCGGCGGCGACAGCCGAAGCGACCGCACGTCTCGAGCGCCCGTCCGCGTGAGGAAAGCGCAGCGAAGCGGAGCGGTCGAAGCGGACAAGGAAGAGGAGCGCCCTGCGGGCGCACGCTTCTAATGGCGAGGGCCGGACTCGAACCGGCGACACCCCGGTTTTCAGCCGAGTGCTCTACCAGCTGAGCTACCTCGCCGCTGGTGCCGCCGGGCAGTCTAGCCGGACGTCGGCGCGATCTTGACCGCGTGCAGGCGCTCGAAGAGCGTGTCCACGAGCTCGCCTTTCTGGAGCACGGCGTCGGCGCCGGCCTCGCGAACCGCCTCGTGCAGCTCGGGGTCGGGATCGCCCGTCAACGCGATCAGGCAGATGCTCGGGTGGTCCTTGCGCAGGCGCGCGACCGCGGTGACGCCGTCGAGCAGCGGCATGTGCAGGTCGATGACGACGGCGTCCGGCAGCAGCTCGTCGGCGAGCTCGATCGCGTGCAGCCCGTTCTCGGCGGCGCCGACCACGGTCAGCTCCGGCTGGCTCTCGATCAGCGGTTGGAGCGATTCGCGGTAGGCGGCGTCGTCGTCGGCGAGGAGGACCCTGAGCTGGCTCATCCCCGGCTGACGTTAGCCTTGCGCCCGTGAGCCTGCAACCGGAGCGGCGGGTCGCCGTGATCGGCGCGCCGCTCGACCTCGGCCAGGGCCGGCGAGGCGTGGACATGGGCCCGTCGGCGATCCGCTACGCCGGGCTGGCCGACCAGTTGACCGCCAAGCTCGGCATCGAGACGGAGGATCTCGGCAACGTCGTGGCCCCCGTCCCGGAGTCGACGCACGAGACGGACGAGCGTGCCCGCTACCTCCCGGAGATCCTCGACCACTGCGACCGGGTCGCGGCGCTCGTCGAGAACGCGCATCGCGCAGGCACGACGCCGCTCGTCCTCGGCGGCGACCACTCCGTCGCGCTCGGGACGCTCGTCGGGATGGCCGCCGTCGACGGGCCCGGCGGCGCGATCTGGGTCGACGCCCACGGCGACCTGAACACGCCGGCCACCTCGCCGAGCGGCAACGTGCACGGGATGGTCCTCGCCGCCGCGCTCGGCCTCGGCGGTGCCGCGTTCGCGCACGATGGCTGGACGCTGCCCGCGATCGCGCCGGGCAAGCTCGCGCTCGTCGGCGTGCGCTCGCTCGACCAGGGCGAGCGTGATGTTCTCGGGAACCTCGACGCCAAGGTGTTCACGATGAGCGAGATCGACCGTCACGGCGTCGAGTCGTGCATGCGCGACGCGATCGCGCACGCGGCGGGGGCCGGCTTCCTGCACGTGTCACTCGACATGGACGTCGTCGATCCCGACCACGCGCCCGGCGTCGGCACGCCCGTGCGCGGCGGCCTCTCCTATCGCGAAGCGCACCTCGCGATGGAGATCGTCGCGGAGTCGAGGCTCGCAGACTCGCTCGATGTCGTCGAGGTCAATCCGATTCTGGATCGGGAGAACATGACCGGCCGGCTCGCCGTCGAGCTCGTGGCGTCAGCGCTCGGCGCGCGGATTCTCTAGGAACCGCTCCACGGCGTCGGCGACCTCGTCGAACGCGGCCCACATCACCATGTGCATACCGGGCACCCTGACGACGTGCTCGTACTGCGCAACGTGCTCGTCGCGCACGAGCCCGTAGTCGGGTGCATGGACAAGGAGCGTCGGCACCGCGGGCGGCGCCGGCGGCTGCGACGCGAGCTCGCCGTAGATCGACACGACTGCCGCCTGCGACGTGCGCCGCCGCACGCGGCCGTCCGGCAAGGCGTCGACGTGCAGCGCCATGTCGGCGAGCGCACGTGCGCGATCCATGCCGCCTGCGTCCGTGCGTGAGTCGACGTACGCCGCGACGGACTCGTACACGGGGTCGCAGCGCTCGAGATCGGCGATCGTCTCGGCGATGTGCGGCAGCACGTGCAGCGCCGGATCGAGCAGCACCGCGCGCTGCACGAGCGCGGGATGCCGCGCGGCGACCTCGAGGATCAACCGTCCGCCGAACGAGTGCCCGATCCACACGCAGGGCTCGGGGAACGTCTCGACGAGATCGGCGACGTGCTGCTCGAACGTCCACGGCGGCTCCCAGCCCGAGCGACCGTGGCCGCGGAGGTCGGGTGCGAGCACGTGGAACCGCGACGCCCACCGCTCCTCGGCCAGCTGCTTGAACCGCTCGCCGTGCGCGGTGACGCCGTGCAGGCAGACGACGCTCGGCGCCGTCGGGTCGCCCCATTCGTGGACGTGGAGCTGCACAGCCAAACCGTAGACGCGCCGCGCCCGTACCACCGGTGTCGCCACCCCGGAGGACGGAGGTCCCATGCTCGCCGCATTCGCAGTTGCCGCCGCGCTCGCCGCCGGCGCGAACTCGTACAACCCGCAGACACTCGTCACCAACACGTCCGACCCGTCGCTCGTCAACGGCTGGGGGCTCAGCGCCGGCCCGACGACGCCGTGGTGGGTCTCCGACAACGGCACCGACCGCTCGACCCTCTACCAGGGCACCGGCACGAAGGCCGCGCTCACCGTCACTGTCGCCGGCGGCCCGACCGGCACCGTCTTCAACGGCGACTCGACCGCGTTCGCCGGCGGCCGGTTCCTCTTCTCGACCGAGGGCGGCCAGATCCTCTCCTGGGCGGGCGGCACCACGGCGGTCGTCCGTGCGGACAACGCCGCGCAGGGCGCGATCTACAAGGGCCTGACCATCCTCAACGGCCGCCTGTACGCGACCGACTTCCACAACGGCAAGGTCGACGTCTTCGACTCGAAGTACGCCGCCGTGCAGACGAGCGGCGGCTTCGCCGACAAGACGCTGCCCAAGGGGTACGCGCCGTTCGGCATCCAGGCGCTCGCCGGCAGCATCTTCGTCACGTATGCGCCGCAGGACGCGCAGCGCAAGGATGAGCTCGACACGCCCGGCAAGGGCATCGTCGACCAGTACACGCCCGACGGCGTCTTCGTCGCGCGCGTGATGAAGCAGGGCGGCAAGAATGCCCCGCCGAACGCGCCGTGGGGCCTCGCGCTCGCGCCCGCCAACTTCGGCGTCTTCGCCGGCGACGTCCTGATCGGCAACTTCGGCAACGGCCGGATCAGCGCCTACGAGCAGCGCGGCTCGAAGTGGGTCTACCGCGGCCAGCTGCGGAAGGGCGACGGCACGATCATCGCGATCGACGGCCTCTGGGCGATCGCCTTCGGGAACGGCGCCGCCGCCGGCCCGACGACGAGCCTCTACTGGGCGGCCGGGCCGAACGACGAGGCGGCCGGCGCCTTCGGCGTGATCACCGCGAACGGCTGACGGCAGCCGAAAGGGCGACCTATTCCGTCTCCTCTCCGCTTCCGGAGGGACGGAAGAAGGTCGTCCCTTTCAGCGGCTCGGGCAGATGGTCGACCTCGAACCCGCGGGGGTCGTCGTGCGGATAGATGTAGCCCTTGCCGTGCCCGAGCCGCCGGCCGTAGTACGAGCCGTCCTTGAGCGCATCGGGCGGCTCGAGGTTGCCGTGCTCGCGGACGTGCTGCGTCGCCTCGCCGATCGCACGGTACGACGCGTTCGACTTCGGTGCGCGCGCGAGATAGATCGTTGCCTGCGCGAGGTTCAGCCGCGCTTCCGGGAGCCCGACGTGCTCGACCGCCTGCGCGGCTGCAACCGCGACGAGCAGCGCGCGCGGATCCGCGTTGCCGATGTCTTCCGATGCATGGACGATCAGACGCCGCGCGATGTAGCGCGCGTCCTCGCCGCCCTCGAGCATCGCCGCGAGGTAGTAGACGGCGGCGTCCGGATCGCTGCCGCGGATCGACTTGATGAACGCGCTGATGTAGTCGTAATGCGCGTCCGACGCCTTGTCGTAGAGGATCGGCCGCTTCCGCGCCGCATCCTCGACCTGCTCGGTCGACACGACGCCGTCGGCGGTCTCCGCCGCGAGCTCGAGGATGTTGAGCGCGGAGCGGGCGTCGCCGCCCGAGCGCGCGACGGCGAGGTCGCGCGCGTCGTCGTCGACCGTCACCTCCAGCTCGGCGGCGCCGCGGTCGACGATTTCGCGCAGGTCGTCCTCGCTCAGCGGCTCGAGCTCGTAGAGCTGCATCCGCGACATCAGCGCCGAGTTGACCTCGTAGTACGGGTTCTCGGTCGTTGCGCCGATCAGCGTGATCAGCCCTTCCTCGACCGCCGGCAGCAGCGCGTCCTGCTGCGCCTTGTTGAAGCGGTGGATCTCGTCGAGGAAGAGGATCGTGCGCGTGCCGCTCGTGCCGAGCCGCTCCCGCGCCCGCGCGATCACCTCGCGCACGTCCTTCACCGATGCAGACACGGCCGAGAGCTCCTCGAAAGCGGCACCGGTCGAGACCGCGACGATGCGCGCGAGCGTCGTCTTGCCGGTCCCCGGCGGCCCGTAGAAGATCGACGAGCGCACACGGTCCTCGGCGATCGCGCGCCGCAGCGCCGAGCCCTCGGCGAGCACCTGCTTCTGGCCGACGAACTCGTCGAGCGTCCGCGGGCGCAGCCGCTGCGCGAGGGGGGCGATCGCATCCGCCCGCTGCGACGCCGCGTCCGAGAAGAGATCCCCCATGCGCGAAGTATGCTCCGCCCCTTGCGCGACGAGGTGACGCAGCTCCTCTCCCGCCTGATCCAGGTCGACACGACGAACCCGCCCGGGAACGAGACCGCGGCGGCCGAGCTCCTGCGCGACTACCTCGGGTCGAACGGGCTCGAGTGCGAGCTCTACGCCCGCATTCCGGAGCGCGCGAACCTCGTCACGCGGATCAAGGGGACCGGCGACGGACCGTCACTGCTGCTGCTCGGACATACCGACGTCGTGCTCGCCGACGCGTCCGAATGGAGCGTGCCGCCGTTCAGCGGCGAGGTGCGCGACGGCGAGGTCTGGGGCCGCGGCGCCCTCGACATGAAGAGCGAGGTCGCCGCGAACGCCGTCGCGATTGCGTCGCTCGCGCGCGAGGGGTTCCGGCCGAAGGGCGACCTGATCTTCGCCGCGACCGCCGACGAGGAGGTCGGCGACGGGTTCGGGCTCGAGTGGCTGTGCGAGGCGCATCCCGACGCCGTGCGCTGCGACTATGCGATCAACGAGGGCGGCGGCGACCGGCTCGAGCTCGGCGGCAACACGTACTTCATCTGCGCGACGGCCGAGAAGATGTCGGCGCCGTTCCGGCTCGCCGTCAAGGGCCGGTCGGGGCACGCGTCGATGCCGGGGATCGCCGACAACGCGCTCGTCAAGGCGGCGCGGCTCGTCGAGCGGATCGCGGCGTACGAGCCGCCGCGCGAGGTGCAGCAGGAAGTGGCTGCGTTCCTGCGCGTGCTCGGCGTCGGCCTCGACGCGCTGCCGCGCGCCGCGGCCGAGATCGTCGAGCCGCTGCTTGCGCCGACGTTCTCGCCGACCATGATCAGCGCGTCGCAGAAGCGCAACGTCATTCCCGCGCTCTGCGAGGTCGTCGTCGACTGCCGGCTGCTGCCGGGGATGACGCCGGCCGACATCGAGCCGACGATCCGCGAGGTCCTCGGCGCCGACGTCGAGTACGACCTCGTGTTTACCGAGGCGCAGGGAGGCACGCGGTCACCGCTCGACACCCCGCTCTGGCAGGCGGTCGAGTCGTTCGTCGCGGAGAGGGAGCCGGGCGCGCGCGCCGTGCCGATCTGCACGGCCGGCTTCACCGACAGCCACTGGCTCCGCGAGGCGTTCGGGACGGTCGCGTACGGCTTCTTCCCGGCGCGGATGCCGTCCGAGCTGATGGCGCAGCTGATCCACTCGGCCGACGAGCGGATCACCGTCGACGACCTCGAGCTCGGCGTGACCTGGCTGCGCCACGCCGCCCGGCTACTCTGCGGCTGATGGCCGACGACAAGATCCGGCTCGGCGGAATGGCCCTCGGCAACGGCGTGCTCGTGCACGGGCCGACGGCATGGGCGTGCGCGATCCGCACCGACGACGGCGCCATCGAGGTCGCCTCGCGCAAGAAGCGGGTGCGCGCAGCGAGGGTGCGCAACCCGATCCTCCGCGGCCCGGCGCGGCTGCTCGAGGCGCTGGCGTTGCTGCCGCAGGTGAAGCGCGCGCTCCCGCGCGCGAAGCTGCCGATGCAGAATGGACGCGTCGCGGCCGCCGTCGCCGGCGCGACGCTCGCGACGAAGGGGATCCGCGACAACGAGCGGCTGCGGCCGGCGGCGAAGGAGCTGCTCGTCGGGATGTTCTCGTTCGCGCCGGCGCTCTTCGCGCTCCGCGGCGGCGACCTCGCCGCCTATCACGGTGCCGAGCACATCGCGATCGGCAACTACGAGCACGGCGGCGGCGCGACAAAGGAGCACGAGCGCTGCGGCGGCCACCTGATCGGGCCGCTGTTCGCGACGTCGGCCGTCGGCAACACGCTCGCCGGGATCGCGCCGGAGCGGTTGCGCGGCCCCGCCCGCGCGGCTGCGCAGCTCGGCGCGCTCGCTGCAACGACCGAGATCTTCGGCTGGATGACGCGTCACCCCGAGAGCCCGGTCGCGCAAGCGCTCTCGAAGCCGGGTCACGAGCTCCAGCACCGGCTCTCGACCGCGGAGCCGACGCCCGAGCAGCTGGAGGTCGCCGAGGCTGCGCTCGCCGCGTGCCTCGCGCTCGAGCATGGCGACGAGTAGCACGCAGCGCCTCGACCCGACGCTGTTCGACCTCCCCGTCGAGAAGATGCGCGCGGGCTGGTACAGCGACGCATACTTCAACCACGCGCGCGCGACGCTGCTCCAGGACGGCCGGCATCCGCACGTCGTCATGCAGGTGTTCCAGAAGCAGAACGCCTGGCTCGGCGGGATGGACGAGGCGATCGCGATCCTCAAGCTCTGTTCGCACGAGTACGACGGCCTCGAGATCCGCGCGCTCCACGACGGCGACAGGATCGAGCCGTACGAGCCGGTCATGCACATCGAGGGTGACTACACGCAGTTCGCGCACCTCGAGACCGCGTACTTGGGGACGTTGGCCAGGCGCACACTGATCACGACGAACGTCGTGCACGTCCTGCAGGCGGCGAACGGGAAGCCGGTGATCTTCATGCCGGCGCGGTTCGACCATCACCGCGTGCAGGCCGGCGACGGATACGCCGCGTACGTCGCAGGCCGGGTCGTCGGCACGGAGATCGGCGTCACGAGCGACGAGCAGGCGTCGTGGTGGGGCGGCCGCGGCATCGGCACGGTGCCGCACGCGCTGATCGCGGCATACGGCGGTGACACGGTGCTCGCCGCACAGAGGTTCGCCGACTGGTCGCCGTCGGAGATGAACGTCACCGTCCTCGTCGACTTCGACAACGACTCGGTGAACACGGCGTTGCAAGTTGCAGCTGCGCTCGGCGACCGGCTGTGGGGCGTCCGGCTCGACACGTCCGAGTCGCTCGTCGACCGGTCGCTCTTCGAGGAGATGGGCGCGTTCAAGCCGACGGGCGTCAACGAGCAGCTCGTCTGGAAGGTGCGGAATGCGCTCGACGACGCAGGCTTCGAGGGCGTTCGGATCGTCGTCTCCGGCGGCTTCACCGTCGAGAAGATCGACCAGTTCGAGTCGGCCGGCGTGCCGGTCGACGCGTACGGCGTCGGCTCGTCGCTGATCCGCGGCTCGAACGACTTCACGGCCGACATCGTCATGACCGACGGCGCGCCGTCGGCGAAGGTCGGCCGGCACTACCGCGAGAGCGACCGGCTCGAGCCCGTCGAATGAACGTCCTCCCGGTCACCCCCGAGCGGTGGCCGGACTTGGTCGAGCTGTTCGAGCAGCGCGGGCCGCGGGGTGGACATCGCAACACACCGGCCTACGGCTGCTGGTGCATGTGGTGGCGCGACCGGGCGCTCGCGCACGGAGAGCCGAAGAAGCGTGCGCTCGCGAGGATCGTGCGCAGCGGCCGCGAGCCGGGCCTGCTCGCGTACGACCGGGGACGCCCCGTCGGCTGGGTCGCCGTCGCGCCGCGCGAGGAGTTCGCGGTGCTCGTGCGCTCGCCGCAGTACCGGCCGCGCGACGCCGACTCCGGCGTCTGGGCGATCACGTGCTTCGTCGTCGACAAGCCGGAGCAGGGCCGCGGCGTCGCGGCCGTGCTGCTCGACGCAGCGGTACGGCATGCGTTCGCGCACGGCGCCGCGAGCGTCGAGGCGTATCCGCACGTCGCGCGGGGCGACGACTACATGGGCGGGCTCGAGCTCTACGAGCGCGCGGGCTTCGCGAAGACGCGCGACGCGAACAAGCGGGCTATCGTCCGGCTCGAGCGATGAAACGGATTCTCTGGGACGTCGACACGCAGGTCGACTTCATGGAGCCGAGCGGCAAGCTCTACGTTCCCGGCGCCAAGGACGTCGCGCCGGCGATGGAACGCCTCGTCGACGCTGCGCGCGTCGCGCGAGTCACGCACGTCGCGTCGGCCGACGACCACGAGCTGACCGATCCGGAGATCAGCGACGCTCCCGACTACAGCAACACGTACCCGCCGCACTGCCTGCGCGGCACGCGCGGCGCCGAGAAGATCCTCGAGACGAAGCAGCGCGACCCGCTGCCGCTGTCGCTCCTCCCGTTCCCGCCCGGATTGGTTCCCGGCCTGATCGAGAACAAGCGGGAGATCCTCTTGCTGAAGAAGAACTTCAACGTGTTCACGAACCCGAACACCGATCCGCTGCTCGACGCGCTCGACCCGGACGAGATCGTCGTCTTCGGCGTCGCGAGCGACGTCTGCGACGACGCGGCGATCCGCGGCTTCCTCCAGCGCGGCCGCAGGGTCGTCTTCGTCGAGGATGCCGCCCGCGGCCTGGACGAGCGCCGGACGGCCGCCTGCACGGCCGCCTGGCGCGAGGGCGGGGTCGAGTTCTCGACCGTCGACGAGGTGGTCGCCTCCCTCGGCTAAGGGATCCCGTCCCTCCTGCCGATGAGGTCACGAGATGGTGGGCGACTGGTTCCATTCCCTCGCGGATTTCGCCACGACGTGGCTGCCGCTCGCGTTCTTCGCGATCCTCGTCCTGACCGCGTGGCTGCTCTGGAAGACGGTCGGGATGATGCCGCGCGTGAAGCCGCAGCATCAGAGCTCGAAGTCGAAGTCGAGCGTCTCGTGGGAGGACGTCGCCGGTGTCGAAGAGGTGCGGAGCGAGCTGATGGAGGTCGTCGACTTCCTCCGCGAGCCCAAGCGCTTCGAACGGCTCGGCGCGAAGACGCCGAAGGGCCTGTTGCTCTACGGGCCGCCCGGCACCGGGAAGACGCTGCTCGCGAAGGCGGTCGCGCACGAGTCCGGCGCGAACTTCTACAGCGCATCCGCGTCGTCGTTCGTCGAGATGTTCGCAGGCCTCGGCGCGGCGCGCATCCGCAAGCTCTTCGCCGAGGCGCGTAAGAACGCGCCCGCGATCGTCTTCATCGACGAGCTCGATGCCGTGGGGGCGCAGCGGACCGGTCACGGCTTCAACCGCGAGCAGGATCAGACGCTCAACCAGCTGCTCGTCGAGCTCGACGGGTTCGAGGGCGCGTCGCAGGTCGTCGTCATGGGCGCGTCGAACCGCATCCAGGATCTCGACCAGGCGCTGCTCCGGCCCGGCCGCTTCGACCGGCAGATGCTCGTCCCGCCGCCCGACCTCAAGGGCCGCGAGGCGATCCTCGAGGTGCACTCGCGTGACAAGCCGCTCGCGCCCGGCGTCTCGCTCGCGGCGATCGCCAAGCAGACGAGCGGCCTGACCGGCGCCGAGCTGGCGAACATCTGCAACGAGGCCGCGATCTTCGCGGGCCGCCGCGGCGACGCGTATCTCACGCAGTCCGACTTCGACAACGCGCTCGAGCGCGTGATCGCGGGCCTGCAGCAGAAGAAGGTCCTGACCGAGAAGGAGCGCCGGATCCTCGCCTTCCACGAGGGCGGGCACGCACTGATGGCGCACCTGATGGGCGCCGCGATGGAGCTGCAGAAGGTGACGATCATCTCGCGCGGCGACGCGCTCGGTTACGCCTTCTACACGCCCGAGGAGGACCGCTACCTCCACACGAAGGAGGAGCTCGTCGACCGCATGGTCGTCGCACTCGCCGGCCGGGCCGCGGAGGAGGTCGTATTCGGCCGCGTCACCAACGGCGCCGCGAACGACCTCGAGAAGGTGACCGAGATCGCACGCGCGATGGTGTTCGAATGGGGCATGGCCGAGTCGGTCACGTCACGCACGCTCCGCGCCGACAACTACGCGCTCTCGGAGGAGACGAAGCGGGTCCGCGACCAGGAGCAGGCCCGGCTCACCGACGGCGCCTACGAGGAGGCGGTCCGCCTGCTCGCGAAGCACCGGCCGGCACTCGACCGCCTCGCGGCCGCGCTGCTGCAGAAGGAGACGCTCGTCCGCGAGGAGGTGCTCGAGCTGCTCGCCGACGTCGAGCACGAGTCGCGTGCCTCCGAGTCCGTCGGCGTTCCGCGCGTCGTCGCGGCGCAGCCGCCCGCGTAAGCGGCTACTTCCCGAGCGCGCTCAGGTCGATCGCGCCCTTCGGCGCGGTCACGGGCTCGTCGGCGTTCCAGTCGCGGAACGAGACGTCGCCCTGCTGCTTGCCGCCCTCGACCGCCACGGGGTACGGCGTCCCTTCCGCCGCCACGTAGAGCGAGCCGCCCTGCGTCGTGTCACGGATCTCGACCACCTTCTGCCCCTTGTACGTCGTCTCGCCCTTGTTCTCGATGTTGCCGTGCTGCTCGAGGATCGACTTGAAGAACTGCTTCTTGTCGGTCAGCGGCGTGATCGAGGCGAGGTCGCCGGTCGACGCCGGCGCCTTCACCCACTTGTCGTGCAGCAGCGCCGCGGCGGCGCTGCCGCCGAACCGCTTCCAGAAGGACGACTTCGCCTTCAGGTACACGGTGTCGCCGATCCGGACGATGTCGAAGGCGAGGCCGCTCTCCTCGAGGTGGCCCTTGCCCTTGCCGTCGCCGATCCAGAGGTCGAGCTTCAGCGGCCGGCTGTTGTCGACGCCGCCGCCGACGACGTGGACGATCTTCGCGCTGTCGGCCGCCTGGCGCGCGTCGGCGACGACCTGCTGGGCGCTCTTGCCCGCTTCGCCGTTCGACGAGCTGCCGCCGCCGCAGCCTGCGACCAGCACGACCAGCGTCACGCCTACGAGCCAGCGTCTCATCGCCGCGAGCATGGCAGATGGCTGGAAGCGTCGGCGGCAAAGCCGCCGCCGCCCGGTCGGTAGACCGCCGCCTGCGGCGGCTGGGCGGCGGTAGCATCGCCGTGGTGGACGCACGATCGATCCATCACGTCGGCGTGGCCGTCGACGACCTCGATGCTGCGGTCGCGACGTACGAGCGGCTGTTCGGCGGCCGGCTCGAGCATCGGGAGCGCGTCGACGACCAGGGCGTCGAGGCGGCGTCGATCCGGCTCGGCTCGAGCCGCGTCGAGCTGCTCGCGGCGCTCGGCGACGACACGCCGGTCGGGCGATTCCTCGCCAAGCGCGGCCAGGGGATGCACCACATCGCGTACGAGGTGCCGGACGTCGAGGCCGCGCTCGTGCGGCTCGCGGACGAGGGCGTCGAGTTGATCGACACGCGTCCGCGTCACGGCATGTTCGGGCTGGAGGTCGCGTTCGTGCATCCGGACTCGGTTCACGGTGTTCTCTCGGAGGTGGTGTCGGGTGGCTGACGGCGAGCGCGTGCGCGTCGAGATCGGGTTCGAGGGCGGCCAGGTGATCGGCGGCTTCGTCGAGTCGGCGTCCGCCGACCAGCTGGAACGTGCACTGCACGAGGACGGCCCGCGGGTCGTCGTCCTCGAGCTCGAAGACGGCCGCTACCACGTGATCGTCCCGCGGGTCGCCTACTTCCGGCGGTTCAACCGGGCCAGCCGCGTCGGGTTCGCCGCGGGCTAGACGGGAAGGACGGCACGGTGGAGGCGACGCAGAAGCCGCGCGAGTCGCAGGATCACGTGCGTAAGCTCGTCGAGCGCGCACAAGGCGGCGACCGCCAGGCGCTCGAGGAGCTGTACCTGATCCACTTCGACCGGATCTACAGCTACCTGCACATGAGCGTCGGCAACCGGCACGACGCCGAAGATCTGACGACGCAGACGTTCCTCAAGATGCTCGAGTCGATCGGCCGCTTCCGCTGGCAGTCGGCGCCGTTCTCGGCCTGGCTCTTTCGGATCGCGCACAACCTCGCGATGGATCATTTCCGGGCGCGCCGCCGCTGGCAGCCCGAGGAGGACGTGCCGGAGCCGCCCGGCTCCGAGGAGCCGTCGGCGGAGCTCGAGGCGATGCAGTCGATCGGCCGCCAGTCGATGCTCGAGCTGATCGAGAAGCTCTCACCCGAGCAGCAGCAGGTGCTGACGCTGAAGTTCGTCTTCAACTTCCCGAACGCCGACGTCGCGAAGATCCTCGACAAGACCGAAGGTGCGATCAAGTCGCTCCAGCACCGCGCGCTCGCGTCGCTGCAGAAGCAGATCAATCAGCAGCAACAGCAGAGCTGATGGCGCTCGAGGTCGGGATCGTCGGCCTGCAGAGCTCGGGCAAGTCACTCCTGTTCGAAGCGCTGACCGGCACGCGCGCGTCCGGTGAGGTCGGGATGGCCGCGATTCCCGATCCGCGGCTGCAGCAGCTCGCCGACGTCGTCGCCGCGCGCAAGGTGACGCCTGCGGCGATCCGGGTCTCCGAGGTGCGCGGCACCGGCCCGGCGCTGCTCGGCAACCTGCGCCAGGTCGACGCGCTGCTCGTCGTGCTCGACGGCTTTTCCGGAACGCGCGTTCCCGCCGACGACCTCGAGACGCTGAAGCTCGAGCTGCTCGTCGCCGACCGCGATCACGTCGAGCGACGGCTGGAGCGGGTCTCGAAGCAGGCGAAGTCGGGCGACACGAAGCTGAAGAAGGAGGTCGAACAGCTCGAGCGCCTGCTCGCGCACCTCGACGCGGGGCACACGCTCGCCGACTGGGCCGAGGAGCTGCCCTCCGAGCTGGAGCCGTTGACGACGAAGCCGCTGATCGCGATCGAGAACGGTCCGAACGGCGCCGACCTGAAGCTCGAGGCCGAGCTGGCTGAGCTGCCCGAGGCGGAGGCGGCCGAGTTCCGCGGCGGCGGCGAGTCGGCGCTCGGCGAGGTCGTGCGGCGGCTCGCCGAGACGCTCGACCTGATCACGTTCTTCACTGCCGGCGAGAAGGAGACGCGCGCGTGGTCGCTGCGTCGCGGGCAGACCGCGCTCGACGCGGCCGGAACGATTCACTCCGACATCGCACGCGGCTTCATCCGCTGCGAGGTCATCCGCTGGGACGACCTCGTCGCCGCCGGCTCGCACTCCGAGGTCTCGCGCGCCGGCAAGCAGCGGCTCGAGGGGAAGACGTACGAGGTGCAGGACGGCGACGTTCTGAACATCCGCTTCAACGTGTGAGACGCGAGGATCGCGACGGCGTCCTGATCTTCGGGCACTGGGGACGCCCCGTGCTCGTGTTCCCCTCCGCGGAGCGGACGCGCTACGAGTGGGAAGAGCACGGGATGGTCGACGCCGTGCGCGACCTGATCGAGGACGGCCGCGCGAAGCTCTTCTGCGTCGACGCGTGGGACTCCGGCACGTGGTTCGACGAGTGGCTGCCGCGCGAGGAGCGCGCGCGCCGTCATGAGGCATACGAGCGCTGGCTGCTCGAGCACGTCCTGCCGATCGCCGGCGGCGCCGACATCGTCACGACGGGCGTGTCGATGGGCGCCTTCCACGCGGCGAACCTGACGCTGCGCCGTCCCGGCCTCTTTCCGCTCGCGCTCTGCCTCTCGGGCGTCTACGACGTCTCCGTCGTCGGGTGGGGCGAACGCGGCGACGCGTTCTACTTCAACAACCCCGCCGACTTCGTCACCGGGCTCGACGGCTCGCCCGCGAGCCTGCAGCTCGTCGTCGGCCGCGGCCGCTGGGAGGACACGACCGGTGCGCTCGAGCAAACCCTCCGCTTCGCCGAGCTGCTCGCGGCGAAAGGAATCCGCCACGAGCTCGACGTCTGGGGTGAGGACGCACCGCACGACTGGCCCGCGTGGCGGGCGCAGCTCGCGAAGCACCTACCGCGCTTCGTCTAGGAGCCGACGCGCCGTCGGGCTGTGCGCGCGCAGCGTCTCGAGCAGCTGCTCGGCGGTGACGTGACGACGTCTGCGCGACGCGAGCTCGAGGATCCGCTTCGCCTCGGGCGTGACCGGCAGGCAGTCAGGGCGGTCGAGGGCGGGGCCGAGCTCTGCGCGAACCACATCGAGCGAGATGCCGAGCGCCTTGAGCGCCGCCCGTTCGTCGCCGACGATCCGGTCGCGAATCTCGTCCGGCTCGACATCGACGGCCCCGTGGATCGCGCACACGAGGACGAGGTGCTCGACGCCGACGTGGAACGACATCAGCGCCGCCTCGTGGCACGCGCGCGAGAACAGCGCTTGCGCGGCACCCGTCGGGCGCGCCGACAACAGTCTCACCAGCGGCGTCCCTTGCGCGCGTACTTCTGGTGCACCGCCTGCTTCGAGACGCCGAGCTCGTCGGCGATGTCCTGCCACGAGAGGCCGCGGTCGCGGGCGCCCTCGACGTGGATCCGCTCGACGCGTTCGAGCAGCCGCCGGAGCGCCGCGACCGCGCGCAGGCCCTCCGCGGGGTCCTCGGAGGCGACCCGGATCGCCAAGTCCTGCGCGTCCTCCACGCCGTCAACGATAGTTGACGACAGCATCGTCGTCAAGACACGTTGACGAGAGCATCAGCAGCAGTCGCCGCCGCTGCAGCAGTCGTCGCAGCAACCGTCCATCCGCCCTCCTTTCATCGATATATTTCGATGTATGGAGGTGACCCTACCTGTTCTCTGCTGCGGCGCGGCGACCGCGCCGCTCGATCCGGCCGCCGCCGACGCGCTCGCCGCCCGCTTCAAGGCGCTCGCCGATCCGACGCGGGTCGCGATCGTCAACCGTCTCGCGGCCTCCGAGGAGGTCTGCGTGTGCGACCTGAACGCCGCCTTCGACCTCTCGCAGCCGACGATCTCCCACCATCTCCGCCTGCTCAGGGACGCCGGGCTCGTCGAGTCGACGAGGCGCGGAACATGGGCGTTCTACCGGTTGGTGCCGGAGGCGGTGCAGCAGCTTCGCCAGACTCTCGGGGGATGACCCGAGTTCTCTTCGTCTGCGTGCAGAACGCAGGCCGCTCACAACTCGCGCAGGCGCTCTACGAGCGGCGCGGGGGCGAGGCACGCTCGGCCGGCTCGCAGCCTGTCGAGGAGATCCACGAGGCGGTTGCCGAGGCGCTCGAGGAGATCGGCGCCAGGGGGCACCGCCCCCGCGCGCTGACCGACGACGATCTCGCGTGGGCCGATCTCGTCGTCTCGCTCGGCTGCGGCGACGCCGTCGCCGCCGACGTCGAGTGGAACGTCGCCGACCCCGTCGGGATGTGCCTCGAGGAGGTTCGCGAGCTGCGCGCCTCGCTCGACCGCAAGGTCGGCGAGCTCCCGCTGTGATCGCGGCTGTCGAGCAGCCGCTGCTCGTCGCGATCGCTCTCGCCGCCGTTGTCGTCGCCAGTGCGTGGGTCGCGAAGCGGTCGCGTATCCCGACACCGGTGTTCTTCGTCGTCGCGGGGCTCCTCTTCTCGTTCGTGCCCGGCGTCCAGGAGATCCGGCTGCCGCCCGACGTCGTCTTCTACGGCTTCCTGCCGCCGCTGCTGTACGCCGCGGCGTTCGTCGTCTCGCCGCGAGAGGCGCGCGAGAACTGGGCGTCGATCCTCGTGCTCGCGGTCGGGCTGACCGCGGCGACGCTGCTGACGGTCGGCTTCGTCGGCTGGGCGCTCGTGCCCGCGCTCGGCGCCGGCGGCGCGTTCCTGCTGGGCGCCGTGCTCGGCCCGACCGACCCGGTGAGCGCGACGACGGTGATCGGCCAGACCTCCGCGCCCGAACGGCTGCAGACGATCCTCGAGGGCGAGAGCCTCGTCAACGACGGCATCGGCCTCGTCGCGTTCTCGATCGCGCTGACGGCGGTGCGCCACGGCAGCTTCTCGGTGGGCGACGGCGTCGTGAAGTTTCTCTACGTGTCGGCCGGCGGCATCGCGTTCGGGATCGCCGTCGCGTGGATCGTCGAGCGCATCCGCACGCGCGTGCACGACGCCGAGATCGAGATCCCGCTGTCGGTGCTGACGCCGTACGTCGCGTACATCCCCGCCGAGCGCTTGCACCTGTCGGGGATCCTCGCGACGGTGGCCTGCGGCGTCTATCTCGGCTGGCGCTCGGGCGGCATCTTCCGCGCCGAGGTGCGCCTGCAGTCGATCGCGTTCTGGGACGCGCTCGAGTTCATCCTCACCGCGGTGCTCTTCGTCCTGCTCGGCACGCAGTTCCGACCGGTGCTGCACCGGCTCGACCACCCCGGCGTCGTCGACCCGCTGGTCGTCTTCGGCGTGCTGACCGTGGTGCGGCTCGCGTGGATGTTCACCGTCCCGTATCTCGTGCACCGCTGGCGCGAGATCGCGCCGTGGCAGGACCGCTTCGTGCTCGGCTGGAGCGGCATGCGAGGCGCGCTCTCGCTGGCGGCCGCTCTCTCGATCCCCGCCGCGGTCGCACAACGGGAGCAGGTTCTCTACCTGACGTTCACGACGATCCTCGCCGGCCTCGCCGTGCTCGCGCTGCCGCTGCCGTGGCTCCTCGAGCGGCTCGGCTTCGCAGGGCCGGCCGAGGACGTCGCGGAACGCGAGGCGCGGATCGCCGTCCTGCGCGCCGCGCTCGCGCGTCTCGACGAGCTCGGCGTCGACGACGATCACGGCGTCCGCCGGCTCTACGAGAGCCGGCTCGAGCGGTTCGCGCGCAGTGACTCGACGATCGACGAGCACGTCGATCTGCGGCGCGAGCTGCTGCGCGCCGAACGTGTCGAGCTGCAGCAGCTCGAGCGCGACGGCAAGCTCACGTATGCAGCGGCGCGCCGGCTCGAGCGCCAGCTCGACCTCGAGGAGACCGGCCTCCGCCGCTAGCCGGCACTGATCAGCGCGACGCCGCCGAGCGCGAGCGCAACGCCGGCGAGCTGCGGCCGCGCGACGCGCTCGTTCAACAGGATCCGCGCCAGCGCGACGATCACCACGGGGTAGAGCGACGCGAGCACGGCGACGACACTCAGCAGCCCGCGCGTCGAGGCCGCCGCGAAGAGGAAGTTCGCACCGGTGTCGCAGATGCCGACGACGATCAGCACCGGTAAGAGCCGCCGCGTCGGACGCACGCCGCCGAACGCGGCGACGAGCGCGAGCAGGCACGGCGCCGCGACCGCGCGCATGATCAGCGTCGCCCACACGACGCCGCCCGGCGCCGCCTTGCTCAGCCCGATCAACGAGCCGCCGAAGCCGCACGCCGCGAGCAGCGCCAGGCCGACGCCCGCGCCGACCTTGCGCCCGCGCCCTTCCGGAATCGGCTCGAGCGACGCGCCGACGACACCGAGGACCGCGAGCGCAACGCCCGCGAGCTGCAGCGACGACGGCCGCTCGCCGCGCGCGATCCCGTACGCGAACGGGACGATCGCGGCGGTCGTCGAGATCGGGCCGACGATTCCCATCGTCCCGACGGCGAGCCCGCGGTAGAACGCCGACAGCCCGACGAGCCCGGTGACGGCAGCGACGACGGCCCACCCCGCCTGCCGCCACGACGGCGGGTCCTCCCGCACGACGGCCAGGACGATCGCCGACATCGCGAGCCCCGCCACCTGCATGACGAGCGTGACCACGAACACCGGCAGCCGGCGGGTGCTGAACCCGGCGCCGAAGTCGGCGACGCCCCACGCGAGGCTCGCGCAGAGCGCGAGCAGAACCGGGATCAACCCGGTGTCGGCCGCGTCGCCGCGACTGCGTCCAGCTGGTTCGCGTGGTACAGCACCGCGGCCTCGGCGGTGCGCGCGGCGCGCGCATCGTGATGGCACGCGACGGCGTGCAGCAGCTCTGCGGGCGCGCCGAGCGACTCGAGCGCGCGCAGCCCGAGGTGCACGTGGCCGAGCAGCTTCCCGTCTTCGGTCGGCGCAAAGAGCGGCGGCGGGCCGAGCTCCGTCGTGCGGCCGACGTCGTGCACGAGCGCGGACGCGAGCAGGAGGTCCGGCCGGAGGCGCTGATGGAGCTGCGCCGTCTCGCGGCAGAGCGTCGCGACGCCGACCGTGTGCTCGAGCAGACCGCCGGCGTACGAGTGATGGCCGTCGGGCGTCGCCGGATACCGCCGCAGCGGCGCTTGCTGAAGCACGCGCGCGACGAGGCCGCGCAGCGCGTCGTTGTGGATCTCGGCGACGAGGAACTCGAGGAAGCCCTCGAGCTCGTCGGCGTCGCGCCGCAGTGCCGGCGCCATCGTCGCCGGGTCGACCTCCGCGGCGGGCTCGAGCGTCCGGACGTCGAGCTGCAGGCTGTTGCGGAAGCGCTCGACGCGGCCGAGCACGCGGACCGCATCACCCTCGGCGAACCGCTGGTCGAGCAGCTCGACGTCGTTCCAGATCCGCGCCTGCACGCGGCCGGTGCTGTCGATCAGCTCGAGCGCGAGATACGGCGCACCGCCCTTCGTCCGCAGCCGTTCCTTGCGCGCCACCGCATAGACGCCCTCGACCGTGCGGTTCTCCTCCAGTTGGCTGATCGCAGTCACCACGGGTGAGTCTAGGCTGGGTCGGCGATGGCCGAAGTCCGTCCGTTTCGCGCGCTCCGCTACGACGTGCCGGATCTCGAGCAGGTCGTCGCGCCGCCCTACGACGTCATCTCCGACGCGCAGCGGCGGGAGCTGCTCGCGCGCGATGTGCACAACGTCGTCCACCTGACGCTGCCCGACAGCGAGGCGCAGGCCGCGCGCGACCTCGCCTCGTGGCGCGAGAGCGGCGTGCTCGTCGAGGAGGACCCGTCGTACTGGTGGCTGTCGCAGGACTACGTCGGCCCGGACGGCATCGCGCGCACGCGGCACGGCTTCGTCGCCGCGCTCCGCGCGCAGCCCTACGAGGACCGAGTCGTGCTCCCGCACGAACGGACACACACCGGGCCGAAGGAGGGGCGGCTTCGCCTGCTGCGCGCGACCCGGACGCAGCTCGAGCCGATCTTCCTGCTCTGGGACGGGACGATCGAGGTCGACGGGCTCGGCGAGCCGGACGTCGCCGCCGCCGAAGCGAAGCTGTGGCGACTCGACGCCGACTTCGGCGCCGCGCTGACCGAGGAGCTGCGCGACGCCCAGCTCCTGATCGCCGACGGCCACCACCGCTACGAGACGACGCTCGAGTACGGCGAGTCGCCGTGGCTGCTCGCCGTGATCGTCCCCACCGACCAGGAGGGACTCACGATCTTCCCGACGCACCGCATCGCGCGCTCGCTGAACGGCGCCGCGGGCGAGCCGATCGACCGGCCGGGTGATGTCCTGCCCGGCCCTGTCCTCTACCGCGGGAGCGGCCGCTTCGAGCTGCTCACGGGCGACGGGCTCGACCCCGAGGTGGTGGCGGCGCTTGCGCCCGAGGGCGTCACGTACACGGCGTCGCGCGAGGAGGCCGAGGCGGCGGTCGACGCGGGCGAGGCCGAGGGCGCGTTCCTGCTCCGGCCGACGGAGATCGACGACGTGTGGGAGGTCGCGCGCCGCGGCGACGTCATGCCGCAGAAGAGCACGTTCTTCTATCCGAAGCTGACGAGCGGCCTGCTCTTCTTCCCTGTTGCCGACTGACTGCCGCGCGTGCGTCACCGACGTGCGCGCCGCGCTCACCGACCTGCCGACGCGCGCCGAGCGCGAGCCGGTCGTCGGCACGGGTCTCGGCGGCGACGAGACGACGGCGATCGACAAGGCCGCGGAGGACGCGATCCTCGCGCGTCTGCGCACCCTCGAGGAACCACTGACGGCGGCACCGTGGTCGTCGTCGACCCGATCGACGGGTCGCTGAACGCGAAGCGCGGGCTGCCGTTCTTCTCTGTGTCGATCGCCGTCGCCGACGGGCCGGCGCTCGGCGACGTCCACTTCGGTTACGTGTACGACTTCGGCGCCGGCGAGGAATGCGCGGCGCGCCGAAGGTCGCCGAGCTCGCGTACCGGCGGCGGATCATGGGCTCGCTCGCCCTCTCGCTCTGCCAGCTCGCGGCCGGCCGCGTCGACGCGGTCTGCACGCTGAAGCCGTCGCGCAGTCGACATCGCCGCGGCGCAGCTGCTCGTGCGCGAGCTCGGCTACGCGATCGCGCTGTTCGACGACGTGCGGCCGTTCGACGCGGCAGAGCTCGACGTGACCGGGCGCGGGCGCTCGCGCGTCGCTGCCGCCCGGCTCGCCGACGCGTTACGCGGCTTCTAGGCCTCTTCGAACTCGCGCCGGTGACAGTCCGGGCAGTACGGCACCGTCTCGCCGTCCTCGACGAGCAGCTTCAGGCGCCAGCGTTCGCCGTCGACCACCCAGGGCCGGCCGCACTCGATGCACGCGAGCGGCGTGACGACGACGGTGGTGAGAGCAGCGGCGAGCTCGTCCATCGGCATGCCGATGGAGTATCGACCCGAAACCGGTGTCGTGTCCAATGCCTGTGGAAAGTGTGGATTTGTGGAGAACATCGCAAGCGCTTCTTCGGCAGCAGCGGCGAAGTCCACTCCTGGACATTCGGGTAGTCCTCGCATCCGCGTCGGCTGCTCGGGCTGGAACTACGCGTCCTGGAAGGACGAGTTCTACGAGGGCCGGCCGGCACGGCTCTGGCTCGAGCACTACGCGCAGCACTTCGACACGGTCGAGGTGAACAACACCTTCTACCGGCTCCCGAACGCTGCAGCGGTTGCGAACTGGGAGCGAACGGCGCCGCCGGGCTTCACGTTCACGATCAAGGTCTCGCGGTACCTCACGCACATCAAGCGGCTGACCGAGCTGGGCCAGGGCCTCGACCGCTTCTACGAGCGCATCGGCGCCCTCCTCCGGTCGCCGAAGATGGGGCCGCTGCTCTGGCAGTTGCCGCCGACGTTCAAGCGTGACGACGAGCGCCTTCGCAATGCGCTCGCGAGGATGCAGGACGGCCGACGGCACTGCATCGAGTTCCGGCACCCCGGCTGGTTCGTCGAGGAGACCTACGACGCGCTGCGCGAGCACCGCGTCGCGCTCGTGATCGGCGACCGGCCCGAGGTGAAGCCGTTTCAGACGGAGGTCTTCACCGCCGACTGGACGTTCGTCCGCTTCCACTACGGTTCGCGCGGCCGCCGCGGCAATTACAGCGAGGCCGAATTGCGCGAGTGGGCTGCGAAACTTCGGGATTGGCGCGAACATGTGCAGGTGTTCGCGTACTTCAACAACGACTGGGAGGTCTTCGCGGTGCGCAACGCGCTGCGGCTGAAGGAGCTGCTCGCCTGATGGCGCTCGTGCTCGTCGCCGACGACAACCGCGGCTTCGCCGAGCTCGTGCGCGCGCTGCTCGAAGACGCCGGGCACGCCGTCCTGACTGCGTATTCAGGCCTGGCGGCGATCGCGGTCGTGGAGCAGAACGCCGTCGACCTCGCCGTGCTCGACGTGCTGATCCCGGGGATCAGCGGCGACGCGGTCGCCGAGCGGCTCCGTCAGCTGCGGCCGGGCCTGCCGCTCGCGCTGATGACGGGCAACGGCGAGATCTTCGCCTCTGCCTCGGGACTGCCCGTCCTGCGGAAGCCGTTCACGAAGGAGGAGCTGCTCGAGGTGGTCGAGCGGTTGCTCGGTAGAGCTCCCTGAACCGCCCGTACCCGTCCTCGTAATTCCACTCGGGCTCGACCCGATCGCGGATGCGGACGCAGCGTGCGACGGCTTCCGCGGCATCCGCGAACACCCCTGCGCGCACGCCGGCGAGCAGCGCCGCGCCGTACGCGCTCCCCTCCTCCGACTCCGTCCGCTCGAGCGGCAGCTGCAGCACCGATGCCACGATCCGCAGCCAGAGCTCGCTGCGCGCGCCGCCGCCCGAGACCCGGCCGACGTCGGGCCGCACGCCCAGCGAGCGCAGCAACTCGAGCGAGTCGCGCAGCCCGTAGGCGACGCCCTCGAGGACGGCGCGCGTCAGGGCACCGCGGTCGTGCCGGAGCGACAGCCCGACGAATGCGGCGCGCGCGTCCGGATCGGCGTGCGGCGTTCGCTCGCCGGAGAGGTACGGCGTGAAGAACGCGCCTTCCGCCCCCGGCGGCCACCGCGCGGCCTCGTCGGCGAGCTCCGCGAACGACGGGCCGGCGAGCACGCCGTGCAGCCAGTCGAACGAGCCGGCGGCGCTCAGCATCACGCCCATCGCGTGCCAGGTGCCGGGCACGGCGTGGCAGAAGACGTGCACGCGCGCTTCCGGCTCGGGTGCGTACGCCGGCAACACGGCGAACACGACGCCGGACGTCCCGAGCACGACCGAGAGGGCGCCGGGCGCCACGACGCCGACGCCGAGCGCGGCCGCCGCCTGGTCACCGGCCGTTGCGACCTCCGTCGACTCATGCGCGTCGGGCAGCCAGTCGAGCGGGATCTCGAGCGCCTCGCAGACCTCCGCCGACCAGCGGCGGCCCGCGACGTCGAAGAGCAGGGTGCCGCTCGCATCGGCGGCATCGATCGTCCGCTCGCCGGTCAGCCGGAACCGGACGTAGTCCTTCGGCAGGAGCACGTGGCGGATGTGCGTGTACGTCTCCGGCTCGTGCGCGCGGAGCCAGAGGAGCTTCGGAGCGGTGAAGCCCGTCAACGCGCGGTTGCCGGTCAGCTCGATCAATCGCTCGAGCCCGACGCGCCGTTCGATCTCCGCGCACTCGGCCGCGGTTCGCTGGTCGTTCCAGAGGATCGCCGGCCGGAGCACGTCGCCGCGCTCGTCGAGGACGACGAGGCCGTGCATCTGACCCGAGAGGCCGACCGGTCCCTCCGGCAGCTGCGCGAGCACCCGCTGCGCCGCCGTCCACCAGTCGTCGGGGTCCTGCTCGGCCCAGCCCGGGTGCGGCATCGACAGCGGATACGGCTCGCTTGCGCTCGCGACGACGCGACCGTCCTCGTCGATCGCGATCCCCTTGACGCCGGAGGTGCCGACGTCCAGGCCGATCACCATTCGTACGCCTCGCCGGCGTTCGCGGCGACGACGCTGTCGCCGCAGACCCACAGCAGCTGGCCGAGGTAGCCGGCGCCGAAGTACCCGCCGCCGATCCACCACAGAAAGCCGTAGGGCCGGTTCTCCGGCGGCCCGCCGGGAGTGTGCGCGCGCGTCGCCTGTTCGCGGTACGCGGGATCGACGAGTGCGCCGGCGCGCCACGCCTCGCCGATGCGCGCGAGGTCACGCGTGCGCAGGCGCAGATGGCCGAACCCGAGCGCGTAGCCCTCGGGATCGCGCGGCCACAGCCACTCCTCGATCCCGAGCGGCGCGAACAGGACCTCCGCCGCGTACGCGTCGAGTGGTGCGCCGAGCGACCGCGCGAGCTCGCACGCGAGCAGGTGCGCGCCGCCGTTGTCGTAGGCGAACGAGCCGGCGGCGCGGCGCGGCCACGCGAGGATCGACTGCTCCCACGACGTGTCGAGCTCCATCACGTCGTCGATCTCGCCGTGCACGCCGGCCGTCATGGTCAGCAGCGGCCGCCACTGTTCGAACGACGCGATGTCGCCGCGCGCGAGCGCGATGCCGACGAGTGTCGACACGACCGTTTTCGTCACGGAATAGACGTCGCGGAGCTCGTCGTCGCCGAGCTCGGCGACTACCTCGCCGCGACGCATTACAACGATGTTGACGTCATGCACCGAGCGCTGCGTAGACGAGCTCGTAGGCGCGGACGGCGTCCTTTTCCTGTTGCGCGGCGCGGAGCGCCGCATCGTCGATCTTTGCGGCGATGCCGTCGATGAACCGCCATTGCAACACCGAGCGCTCGACCGCGGCGACGGCGTCCTCGGTGTACGGGTACAGGTCGAAGCCGAGCCGCTCGCCGTTGTCGCCGTAGCCCGCGCGGCGCAGCTCGATCGCGAGCTCGAGCGTCTCCATGAACGCGGTCGCGCCAACCATGTTGTCGTCGTCGAACGTCCCCCAGCCGGAGTTCGCGTGCTGGTGGCCGAGCAGCCCCTCGGCGGCGAGCAGCGCCGCGTACTCGGCGAGGTTCTCGCCGTTCATGATCAGGTGCTGCCAGTCCATGTTGACCTTGACGTTGTCGATCCCCTGGCGGCGCAGCGTGTGGATGACGTGGAGCGTCATGCCGATGTTGCGCATCAGGATCTTCATCGCCGGCTCGGAGTTCTTGTGCTCGAGGAACAGCGTCGTGCCGTGCTCCGCGCAGCGGGCCGCGATCTGGCCGACGCCGTCGAGAAACCGCGCCCACGCCTCGCGGTACGGCGTCTGGAACGGGTAGTTGTAGCCCTCGACGCCGGGCCAGAGGATCATCTGCGCGCCGACCTCGCCGGCGAACGACGCGGCGTCGAGCGCCTCGCTCAGCGCAGCGTCGCGAACGCCGTCGTCGGGTGAGGAGAGCCCGCCCTTGCCGAAGCGCGGGTTGAGGTGCGTGCCGGTCGCGATCGCGTAGATGCCGTGCCCGGCAAGCGCATCGCGGACCTCCTCGAGGTTGTCGTGCGAGAGCTCCTGCGGATAGTGGAACTCGTAGTCGTCCATCAGCTCGCCGAGCCCGCCGACCGCGGTGCGCACCTTCTCCGCCGTCGAGACGCCGACGAGCTCCGGCTTGTACCCGCCGGGATTGAAGCGCGTCGCCATCCCGCCGAACGCCCAGATGCCGAGCGAGGTCTTCATCGCACGATCGCCGGGTTGGTGAAGATGTCGGTCTCGTCGCGGCTGCGCGTGGAGAACTCGGACACGATCGCTCCTTCCGGGCCGGCCTGGAACCAGTGCAGCGTGTCGGGCATGATCGTGAACTGCTCGCCGGGCCGCAGCACGATCTCGTCGTGCCCCTCGACGTGCAGGTGCACCGTACCCGCGCGGCAGCGGAACGTCTCCTCCTTGCCCGGCTCGTCGTCGACCGGCGGATGACGGTGCTCGGGGCACGTCTGGTGCGGGAACAGCACGAGCTCCTTCGCGCAGACGCGCTGCGTGTTGACGTAGACGACGAGCTGCAGCCCGATCTCCTCCAACCGTCCGAGGCCGAAGTCCGCGATCTCGAGCTCGTCGCGCTCGGCGGGCGTCAGGACGACGCCCGCGGCGGCGAGCATCGCCGCTGCGCGCTCCCGTGCTTCGTCCTCGGTCACCGCGCCGTACTATCGCGCAATGCAGACGATCGGCGTCGGCATGCTCGGGTATGCGTTCATGGGCAAGGCGCACTCGGCCGGCTTCAACCAGGTCGTCGCGCTCGGCGACGCGCCGCTGCGCCCGCTGCTGGTCGGGATCGCGGGCCGCGACGAGCACGCGGTGCGCGACGCCGCCGAGCGCTACGGCTACGAGTAGGCGACGACCGACTGGCGCGAGCTCGTCGCCGACGAGCGCATCGCGCTGTTCGACAACGGCGGCCCCAACTCGTTGCACGCCGAGGCGTCGATCGCCGCCGCCGAGGCCGGGAAGCACGTCGTGTGCGAGAAGCCGCTCGGCCGCGACGCGGACGAGAGCTACGAGATGTGGCGGCGCGTCGCGGCGACCGGCGTCACGCACCTCTGCGCGTTCAACTACCGCTTCGTGCCGGCCGTGCGCCGCGCGCGCGAGCTGATCGAGGCGGGCGAGCTCGGCGAGGTCGTCCACTTCCGCGGCCGCTACCTGCAGGACTGGGGCTGGGACGCGTCCGAGGACGCGTGGCGCTTCCGGCCGGGCGAGGCGGGGTCGGGTGCGCTGGGCGACATCATGTCGCACGTCGTCGACCAGGCCCGGTTCCTCGTCGGCGAGGTCGCGGCGGTCGCCGGCGGCGCGCGCGCGTTCGTCCCCGGCCGGTCGGTCGACGACGCTGCCTATGCCGCCGTCGAGTTCGAGAACGGCGCGGTCGGCACGCTCGAGGCGACGCGGCTCGCGACGGGCCGCAAGAACGCGCTCTTCTGGGAGATCAACGGCACGAAAGGCTCGCTCGCGTTCGAGCTAGAGCGGCTGAACGAGCTGCAGTGGGCGCGCGGCGGCTGGGGGTTCGAGCGCGTCGTCGTCGACACGTGGTGGCCGCCGGGCCACGTCGTCGGCTGGGGCGACACGTTCATCCACGAGCTCGCGCACATCATCCGCTGCATCGCGACCGGTGACGACGTCGCGCCGTGGGGCGCCACGTTCGAGGACGGGTACCGCTGTGCGGAGGTGCTCGACGCGATCGCGCGCGGCGGTAGACAGGAGCTCCGATACCGGACCGTGTGAAGCTCTCGAGCGCGGACCGCGTCCTCTATCCCGACGACGGGATCACGAAGGGCGACCTGTTCGAGTACTACGGTGCGATCGCGCCGGCGATCCTGCCGCACCTGCGTGACCGGCCGTTCACGCTGAAGCGCTATCCGCACGGCATCGACGGCGAGGTCTATTTCCAGAAGCAGGTGCCGCGGGGCGCACCCGACTGGATCCCGACCCGAGAGTTCACGACCCATCCGCGCGGCGGCGGCTCGCGCCTCGTCGACTTCGCGCTCGTCAACTCGCGCGACGCGCTCCTCTGGATGGTGCAGATGAACTGCATCGACATGAATGCCTGGTACTCGCGCGTCGACAAGCCGCACCGGCCGGACTACGTCGTCTTCGACCTCGACCCGCCGGAAGAGCCGGACAGCTTCGCGCGGGCGATCGAGGTCGCTCACCTGATCCGGGCGCTGCTCGACGAGCTCGAACTGCCGGGCTACGTCAAGACGAGCGGCGCCGACGGCATCCACGTCCTCGCGCCGATCACACGCCGGTCGACGTTCGAGGATGCCTACGACTTCGCCGGCGCGGCGGCGCGGCTGCTCGAGGCGCGGCATCCCGGGCTCGTGACGACGGAGTGGTTGAAGAAGAAGCGGTCGGGCGTGCTCGTCGACCATCGCCAGAACGGCGCCGGCAAGACGATCGCCTCCGCCTACTCGGTGCGGCCCAAGCCCGGGGCGCCGGTCTCGACGCCGCTTCGCTGGGACGAGCTGGCGCCGGACGTCCGCCCCCGGCAGTTCACGATGGAGGTCGCCCTCGAGCGTTACGCGGCGCAGGGCGACCTGTTCGCGCCGGTCCTCGAGGAGCCGCGGCCGCTGGCGCCGGCCGCGCGCAGGCTGGTCGAGCTGACGCCTGGCTGAACGAGCAGTTGTCCGCCCGTGGAAGCGGGATGATGCTGAGAGCGTCATGTTTCGGATGACACAACGCGTGGTCCTGGTCGCGATCGTCGCCCTGCTCCTGGGCGCGGGCGCCGCGCGCCCGGCAGGCAACCCGACGCCGGGCTGCGACCCGAACACGCCCGCCGGGAACGACAGCCAGCACGGCCACAAGCACTGCGTCGACCCGGTGCCGCCCCCGCCGCCGCCACCTCCGCCGCCGCCCCCGCCGTCGCCGCCTTCGCCGGTCGAGCCGCCCGCGCAGCCGCCGGCGCCGCAGCAGCCGCCGGTGCCGCCGCTTCCGCCCGTGCCGCCGGCACCGCTCGCCCAGCCGGCCGCGGCGTCGATCGAGATCGGCACGCCGCCGAACGGCGAGCTGCACGTCCGCGTCGACGCGGCGCCCGCAGGGCCGCTCGCGATCGGCGACCGGCTGACCTACACGATCGTCGTCGGCAACGAGGGCATCTTCGACGCGACGGGCGTCGGTCTCGTCTACGACGTCAGCGCGACGACGCCGGTCGTCTCGGTCTCGACGACGCAGGGGACCTGTGACGTCACGTCGCCGACACGGGTCGGCTGCTCGCTCGGCACCGTCGCTGCAGGCGGCTCCGCCACCATCACCGTCCAGGCGCAGGCAGCGGCGAGCGGTGACGCGACGAGTGCGGCGACGGTCGGCGCAGACCAACCGCCGTCGAACCCGGCCGACCGCGTCGCGACGACGACGGTCGCGGTCGCGCCGCCGCCGCAGTTCAAGAAGAGCGTCAACGTCGGCGCCCTCACCGGCACGGTCACGGTCCGCGTACCGGGGACGACGGACTTCGTCTCGCTGAACGACCTCACGAACCTGCCCGTCGGCACCGAGATCGACGCCGACGACGGCGTCGCGGCAGTCGTCGCCGCGCGCGACGCGACCGGCGTCCCGCAGACGGGCAACTTCACCGGTGGGCACTTCGTCGTCTCGTACGGCACGGCCGGCGGCGTCGCCGTCACCGAGCTGCAGCTGTCTGGGCCGCTCTCCTGCCCGAGCCGCCACGCCGCCGCCGTCGGCGGCAAGAAGGCCAGCCGCCAGCTGTGGGGGAGCGCGAAGGGCAACTTCCGGACGGTCGGTCGCTACGGGGCGGCGACGATCCGCGGCACGGAGTGGCAGGTGCGGGACACGTGCACCAGCACGACCGTCCGCGTCCGCCACGGCCGCGTCGATGTCTACGACATGCTGCGCCGCCGCCACGTCTTCGTCACCACCGGCCACAGCTACACCGCCGGCCGTCCGTAGTTCCCCCGGATGTCGCGCGTCCGGGCCCTCGCGACGATGGTCGGCATGGAACCGACCGCACCGCTCTCGGCCGTCACCGCGATCGCCCTGCTCGGCGCCGTCGTCTACGGCCTGTTCGCTGCCCTCGCGATTCTCTTCGGCTGACTACCCTTCAGAGGGTGGAGCCCAGCCGCGACGCGATCATGGCCGCCCTCGCCCGGGTGATCGACCCGGAGCTGCAGCGCCCCGTCACCGAGCTCGACATGGTCCGCGACGTCACCGTCGAGGACGGCATCGTCGCGCTGACGATCGTCCTGACGATCGCCGGCTGCCCGCTCCGCGACTCGTTCGAGCGCCAGGTCGAGCAGGCGTTCGCCGACATCCCAGGCGTCCGCGGCGTCACCCTCTCGTTCGGCGTGATGACCCCGGAGGAGCGGCAGGCGCTGACGACGAAGCTGCGCGGCGGCGTCGAGCGGGACAGTGTCGTCAAGCTTCCGCGCAACTGCCGTGTCATCGCCGTCGCCTCGGGCAAGGGCGGCGTCGGCAAGTCGTCGCTGACAGCGAACCTCGCGGTCGCGTTCTCCCAGCTCGGCCGGCGCGTCGGGATCCTCGACGCCGACATCTACGGCCATTCGATCCCGCACATCCTCGGCATCCACCAGCGGCCGGTCGCCGTCGACCAGATGATCGTCCCGCCCGTCAAGGACGAGCTGAAGCTGATGTCGATCGGCTTCTTCCTCGAGGAGCGGAACGAGCCCGTGATGTGGCGCGGCCCGATGCTGCATCGCGCGCTCGAGCAGTTCCTCACCGATGTCCACTGGGGCGATCTCGATGTGCTCGTCGTCGACATGCCGCCCGGCACCGGCGACGTCTCGATCTCGCTCGGTCAGCTGCTGCCGCGCGCCGAGGTCGTCGTCGTGACGACGCCGCAGCGTCTCGCGCAGGATGTCGCGTCGCGTGCCGCCTCGATGGCGCGCAAGACGAACATGCGGCTGCTCGGCGTGATCGAGAACATGAGCGGCGACGTGTTCGGCACCGGCGGCGGCGAGGAGCTCGCCGCGCAGCTGGACGTGCCGCTGCTCGGCACGGTCGGCCTCGACCCGCTGCTGCGCGAGCAGGGCGATCTCGGCGTGCCGCTCGTCGCCGCGCTGCCTGACTCGGCCACCGCCCAGGCGATCGTGGGAATCGCCGAGACGATCGACACGCGGCGCGAGGCCGGCTCGATCGTCAAGGCGCTTCCGCTCGTCGGCTGATGCCGAGCGCGAACGAGGAGACGATTCTCGAGGCGTTCAAGCTCGCCCGCCGCGCGGACCACCGGCAGCTGCGGCTGCTGCTCCACGACGACGTCACGTGGCATCCGGCGGCGACGGCCAAGTGGAATCCGTGCAAGAACGCCGACGACGTCGTCCGCACGCTGCTCTGGCGCGCCGAGGCCAACCGCCTGCGGCCGGGCGAGACGATCGATCTCGGCGACCGGGTGCTCGTGCACCTGCGCGGCCGTCGCGTCGAACGGCTCGGCGCGCGCGGGCTCGTGCCGCGGCTCTTCCAGATCCTCGTCGTGCGCGACGGCAAGATCGCGAGCATCCAGGATTACGGGCGCCGCGCCGACGCCTACACGGCGGCGGGCCTGACGGCTTGAGCGCCGCCGCCGCGTTCTTCGACCTCGACCGAACCCTCCTTCGCCGCTCGTCCGCGCTCGCGCTCGCGCCGGCGTTCCGCCGCCACGGCATCATCTCGCGCGGCCAGATGCTGAAGGCCGCCGCCTGGCAGCTCCTCTTCGTGCTGCGCGGCGCGTCGCACGAGGCGGTGCGCCGCGCTGCCGAAGACGGGCTGCTCGTCCTGCGCGGCCACACGCCGGAGGAGATGCAGGAGCTCGTCGCCGAGTCGATGGAGCGTGTGCTGCGGCCGCTCGTCTACGCGCAGTCGCTCGACCTCGTCGAGCGCCACCGCCGCCGCGGCGAGCCGGTGTACATCGTCAGCGCGACGCTGCAGGAGATCGTGCAGGCGATCGCCGACGACCTCGGGTTCGACGGCGCGCTCGGCACCCTCTGCGAGGTCGTCGACGGCGCGTACACGGGCAAGGCGATCCGCGCGCTCCACGCGGAGAACAAGGCGCGCTGCATCGAGTCGCTCGCCTACGACCTGACGGCGTCCACGGCGTACTCGGACAGCCACACCGACCTGCCGTTCCTCGAGGCGGTCGGGAATCCCGTCGCCGTCAACCCCGACCGGGCGCTGCGGCGGATCGCAACCGCGCGCGGCTGGCCGATCATGGAGTTCCGTGGATCGTGAGGAGGGCCTGCGGCGGCTGCGCGGGCGCGGCTTCGCCGACGCCGACGCGGAGGCGCTGTGGGAGCACTTCGACGACGCCGAGCGCCGCGGCAAGCCGTCGCACGGGCATGCCCGCATCGCGTGGCTCGAGACGCTCGACCTGGACCCCCGCGCGCGGCCGCGCCGGATCGACGACGGCCGCTGGGACGGCAACGGCGCCTTCGGCTACCTCGTGCTCGACCAGGTCGTCACGGAGCAGATCGAGCGGCCGCCGGAGCACGCCCGCGTCGTCGTCTGCGAGCGGACGTTCCCGACGGGGATGCTCGGCGGGCACGTGCGCCGCCTCGCCGAGGCCGGACTGGTCGGCGTCCTGACGGCCACGTCGCCGGCGCGGCTCGGGCCGCCCGGCGGCCCGAAGGTTGCCGGGACGAACCCGCTCGCGATCGCCGTCCCGTCGAGCGACGGCCGGCCCGTCGTCGCCGACACGTCGATGAGCGCCGTCACGTGGGGCGATGTCGTCGCCGGCCGGGCGACGGAGGACGAGCTCGTGCCGTTCGGCGGCGACCAGTGGCACAAGGCGTTCTCGCTCGCCGTCGGCCTGCAGCTCCTCGTCGATTCGCTCGTCGCACGGCCGGGCCACGGTGCGGTGCTCGTCGTCGCGCGCCCGCTCGCCGATCCCGTGCCCGCACTCCGAAGGTCCGGCATCCGCCTCCCGGGCGCCTGAGCGATTTCGGCAGGTTCGCCCCGTCGGACGATCAGGTTTTTCGGCAGGACCTTTACATTCGCCGGGGGCTCCTATAGACAAGGGATGTACAGGACCTGCCCGGAGTGGCGGGTCCAACTTATAACTACGATCGAAAGGCGGCCCTTTCGATGAGGGGAACGAGGGAGAGATCCGCTGTCCTCCTGGACAGGCATCCGTTGTGGTTGGATGCGATGGAGAAGCTTCTGGTGACGCTCGGCGTCGAGGTCTCGGGGCGGGCAAGCGACGCCGACGAGGCCGTCGAGCTGGTGCGCGAGCACCGGCCCGACCTGTTCATTGCCGGCGTCGACGTGTCGTCGCCGGAGCAGGTCACGTGCATCAAGCAGGCGAAGCAGGTTCATCCCGAGGTGAAGGCGGTCGTCGTCGACGATACGACCAAGCCGGAGGAGATCGACGTGGCATTCGCGGCAGGCGCGGTCGTCTACTGCGTCAAGACGGCGACGCAGGACGATCTCGCGTCGGCGATTCGCCAGGCGTTCGAACGCTCGATTTTCCTGGCGTCGAACGGCACGACGGCAGCTGCGCCTGCGGCGGCCGTCACCACGGACGCGCCGGCCACCGAGCTGACGCGTCGCGAGCACGAGATCCTGAAGCTCGTCGCCGAGGGGTACTCGAACTCGCAGCTCGCGAAGATGTTGTGGGTCACCGAGCAGACGGTGAAGTTCCACCTGTCCAACATCTATCGCAAGCTCGACGTCGCGAACCGCACCGAGGCCAGCCGGTGGGCACAGGTCCACGGCTTGCTGCCGGCGCACCGCGACGCCGAGATGACGCCCTCCGCGGCGTAGGTCTCAGACGGCCTTCGGGCACGCGCGCCGCCGCTGAACGAGCAGGCGGCGCGCGTGCCGGTCATCCCTCGAACGGGTGATATCCCGTTCGTTCGGGTGTGGTTCGGAAAGGTCGACCCAAGTACCGTCGGCAGGCGCCCTTGGCGGGGAGGCGGGAGTGCCGAGCCACCGTGGGCACGCCGGCGGACGTGGTTGGCCGCAGCTGCGTTCGCCGGCTCTCCCTGACGGCGCTCCGTGCCTCAAAAGGGGGAGGGCGCCCGCTCGGTGCCGCTTCGGAGCCTGTGGCTCACCGGCGGGGCGCCGTCCCGTGTCCGGGATTCTGCTCCGTTCTCCACAGAAAGTCCAGGATTTTCCGGACGATTTTCCACAGACCTCAGCCGATCAGGGAGGAAAACCGCGGATCGCCCCGGATCGAGGCGAAATCCTCGTCCTCGCGGGCGTACCCCTTGAAGCGCTCGCCGCCGGCGATTGCCGTCTCGAGCTCGGCGAGGGCGCGCTCGTCGTCGCCCGACTGCGCGGCGACGCAGGCGAGTTGATAGTGGATGACGGGGGCATCCTTCTCGGCGAGCGCGTCCTCGAGGATCCGCTTCGCCGTCCCCCAGTCGTGGGCGCGCATCGCCGGCAGCGCCGGGAACCAGTACTCCCATGCCGACGGCTCGTGCACGCCGGGCACGCCGCCGATCGCAAGCACCGTCGTCCCCGGCTCGCGTGCGACCGCGTGCCGCTTCTGCTTGACGTCGTCGAGATAGACGAGCGTCCCTGCGGGTGCGTCCACCTCCTCGCCGTCGACCGTGAACAGGGCATGCCCCTTGATCACGGCGTAGACCTCCTCGTGGCCGAGCTGCTCCTCGGTGTGCTCCTCCACCACCTCGTCGCCCGCGCTCTCGGCGACGTACGCGTTGATCCCGAACGCGGTGACGCCGAGCGTCTTGCGGATCGGCTTCCAGACGAGCGTGCCGAGGACCGGCAGCCCGCCGACGTCGTCAAGCCGCAGTGTCTTCACGCAGCGCCTCGAGGACGACGGGATCGATCCGCGGTTCGTCGCGCACCCGGTCCTCGAGGTTGGCGACGCCGGCCCACTCGCGCAGCGTGCGATAGCCACTCTGCTCGAGCCGTGACCGAACCTCCGACTCGAGCTCGCCGTCGAGCGCCAACCAGTCCTCGTCCGGCGTGACGCCGAACAGGCGGTCGTGGAGCCTGTACAGCCGCTTCAGCTCGTCGATCGGCCGCTCGTGGTCATCGACGCGGAGGTCGCAGACCACGTCCGACATGCCCGCGTAGCCGCCGTCCGGCTGCACGATGAGCAGCGAGGCCGACTGCTGCCCGCGGCGGTCGCCGCCCGCGATCTGCGCCGCCGCGAGGCAATCGAGCAGGCGCCGTGCGAGCGTCGCGCCGCGTGTGCCTTCGAACGTCTCGGCGAGCGCGTCGACCGTCTCGCCCGAGACGAGGATGTTGCCCTGCGCCGCATAGCCGTCGCCGTTGCGGTGCCCCGCCCAGTCGTGGCAGGCAGGCCCCGTCCACGACGCAGAGTTGCCGTCGCCGTCGACGATCCCGAGCTGGCGCTCGTCGCGCCCGTCGTCGCCGGCGATCAGGCGCTCGACGACGTCGGCGGCAGGCAGCCCCTCTCGCAGCAGGGCGAGGCCGTTCGGGCCGAACTGCGGGTTGGCGTAGGCCTGCGTTGCGATCGCGCCGACCCCGGCCTCCGCCCACGGCACGACCGAGCCGACCGAGAGGAACTTCGACTGAACGGCGACGCCCCACTGCGCCGTGTCGGGATCCCGCGCGACGATCGAGTACGTCATCCGTACGTGAGCTCGGTCAGATCGAGGGAGAGGAGGTCGTCGCGGCCGCGCGGCACGAGGACGCAGGACACCTCGGGCCGCGCGAGCGCCGCCTGCACGGCCTCGGGCGTCGAGGCCCGCACCACGATGGGCCGTCCCGCCTCGAACGCCTCTCGGAGCTGCGCGCCGTCGCCGACCTCGTCGAGGACGAGCGCCTCGCCGACGTCGACGTCGCCCTCGGCGGCGACCTCCGGCACGCGGCGGCCCGTTGCTCCGAACCAGCGCTCTCTCATTGGCGTTCTCTCAAATCGTCACCGAGTCGCCGGGCTCGATGCGCTCGACGGTGACGCCGCTGCCGACCTTCGCCGCGAGCGCGTCGGGCGTGCCGGTCAGCACGGGGAACGTCCCCCAGTGGCACGGCACGACGCGCGTGACGCCCAGCAGCTCAACGGCGAGCGCCGCCTCGTCGGGGCCCATCGTGTAGTTGTCGCCGATCGGCAGGACCGCGACGTCGGGCTTGTACAGCCGCGCGATCACCGTCTGCATGTCGCCGAAGACGTTCGTGTCGCCCGCGAAGTAGACGCTCTTGTCCTCGGCGCGAACGACGATGCCGCACGGCTCGCCCATGTACTCGAGGTCGTTGTTGGACGACGAGTGGTTCGCGTCGGTGAGCGTGAAGCGCACGCCGTCGACGTCGACCGTCCCGCCCTTGTTCGGATCCCTGACGTTCTCGAGCTTGTGCTTCGTCTGCAGCCAGTCGGCGAGCTCGACCGGCGCGATCACGGTGCAGCCGTGCTGCTTTGCAAGCTCGACGGTGTCGCCGACGTGATCGCCGTGCGCGTGCGTCAGCGCGATGATGTCGACGCGCTCGGGCGTCGTCTCGTTCTCGGGGCACTTCGGGTTGCCGTTGAGGAACGGGTCGATGTAGATCCGCTTGCCGGAGTCGGTGTCGAGGCGGAAGGCGGCGTGTCCGAGCCATGTGAGTTCCATGGGCTCGAATCTATAGAGGCAGGACCATCCGACGCGGGGGCGAAGCTGTGCGGGGATGGGCTCGCGGTTGCTCCCGCTCTGCCTGGCGCTCGGCGCGACGCTCGCCGACTCCGTCGGAGCCCACCAGATCGGCGGCTGGCTCGTCCTCCTCGCGATCCCGGGCGCGGCCGCGGCGGCCGTCCTCGCGATCGGCGAGCGCGCCCGGCTGCGGACGGCGACCTCCGGCGGTGCGCTCGCCCTGTTCGTCCTCGCGTCGGCCGTCCGCCACGGCGCGCCGGTCGGCGCCGCCGTCCCCGCACTCGCCTTCTCGGCGGTCGTCGCGGCGGGCATCGCCTATCTGCTGCCGCTGCTCGTGTGGGTGCTGCAGCCGGCGCCGCTGCGCCCGGCGCAAGCGACGACGAGCTAGGAGCAGCTGAGGTCGCCGGCGCGGATCGCCGGGATCGGCCGCCCCGCCTCGAACGCCTGGAAGCACTGCTGGCAGCGGGTGCCGATCGCCGACATCGCATGGTCGATCAGGCGGTTGCGCTGCAGGTTGTCGATCGGCGCGAGCGCGACGTCACGGAGGAACTTGTCGGTGGCGACGTTGATCGCGTGGTTGCCGATCAGCTTGTCCTTGACCGGCAGCTCGGCCGCGGCACGCAGCGCGGTCAGGTCGCCGTGGATCTTCGCGAGCGCCGCCGTCTGGTTCTTGCACTGCCGCGCGTGTCGCGCCGTCTGCTTCGCGGCGCCGCAGGCGGTCAGCGCGAGCACGGCGGCGGCGAGAACGGCGAGCCGGATCACGACACCAACGTATAGCAAACGGTGGTTACACGCGGCGGTTGCAGGAGCACTGGCCACGTCTCGCCGCCGGCGCGCACGACCCCGGAGAAGCCGTCAGAACGGAAGGGCGGAGGTGGCGTGCCGCGCGAGGTCGATCAGCGGCTGGACTGCGAACAGCGAGCCGACGGCGACGACGAGCGACAGCCCGACCGCGGCGTGCAGCAGCGGCTCCCGCGGCGGCGCGCCGCCGGCCACCGCGACGCGCAACTCGTCGCTCGAGCGCATGTACATGGCGCGAACGATCGCGAGGTAGTACCAGAGCGAGACGAGCGTCGCGAGCACGCCGATCACGACGAGCCACGCCCAGCCGTGCCGGTACGCGGCGGCGAAGACGTAGAACTTGCCGGTGAAGCCGCCGGTCAGCGGCAGGCCCGCGAAGCCGAAGAGGAAGAACCACATCGCGACGCCGAGGAAGGGGCGCTCCCAGCCGAAGCCGGCGAGGTTGTCGAGCGTCACCGGCGCATTCAGCTCCCGCTCGCGCGCGCCGAGGATCGCGAACGACCCGAACGCCATCGCCGAGTACGGGATCAGGTAGTAGACCATCGCCCGGCCGCCGAGCGCCGACGCCGCGGACATGCCGATCAGGAGAAAGCCGGCGTGCGAGATCGACGAGTACGCGAGCATCCGCTTGACGTTCCGCTGCACGAGCGCCGCGAAGTTGCCGACGACGAGCGACGCGATCGCGAGCGCAGCGAGCGCCCAGGACCACAGATGCTCCTCCTGCGGGAAGGCGGTGCGGAGCAGCCGGAACGCGAGCATGAACGCCGCGACCTTTGTCGCCGCCGACATGTACGCGGTCACCGGCGTCGGCGCGCCCTCGTAGACGTCCGGCGTCCACTGGTGGAACGGTGCGGCCGACGACTTGAAGCCGAGCCCCGTGATCAGCATCGCGAGCCCGAGGACGAGCAGCGTGTCGTGCGGGCGCGCCGCGGCGGCGATCTCGGCGAAGCCGATGTGGTTCGTCGACCCGTAGACGAGCGCCGAGCCGAAGAGCAGCGCCGCCGAGCCGAACGAGCCGACGACGAGGTACTTCAGCCCCGCTTCGAGCGAGCCCTCCACGTCGTAGTCGATCGCGCACATGATGTAGAGCGCGATCGAGAACCACTCGAGGGCGAGGAACATCACCATCAGGTTCGCGCTGCCGACGAAGAACGCCATGCCGGCGGCGGACGCGAGGAGCAGCGAGAAGAACTCGGCGATGTGGTCGTCGTTCCCCGGCCTCGCCTTGGGCGAGGCGGTTTGCCGGCCGGGCGTCGACGGCTCGGCCGTCGACGCTTCCAGCCTCTGCGCCACTTGTTCGGCGCCGACGAGGGCCGTGACGAGGCCGATGCCGCAGATGATGATCTGCCCCAGCGCCGTCCAGCGGTCGCGGTAGAAGGCGTTGCCGATCACGCGCTCGCCGCCCGCGCTGTCGACGTACAGCCAGATCGAGGTGAGCAGCCCGCCGGCGAAGCCGAGCACGGCGACCGCGCACCCGAACATCCGCCGCGCGGCGCGCGGCACGAGCACGGCGCCGAGCAGCGCGACGAACGACGCGCCGAGCAGCACGAGCAGCGTCGAGATCGAGAACCAGTCGACGTGCGGGGTATTGATCACTTGAACTGCCCGAGGATCGCGTGCGCCGGGTCGTCGCCGGCGAACGAGTGGTGCGAGACGCCGGCCGGCCACGCCGAGAGGAAGAGCAGCGCGCCGAGCAGCGGCACGAGCAGCGCCAGCTCGCCGACGCGGAGGTCGAGCGCCTCGTCCTGGACGAGCGAGCCGCGGGCTTCGTGCAGCACCGCCGAGATCGCGCGCAGCATGTACATCGCCGCGAGGACGATCGCCCCGCCGCCGATCACCGCCCACCACCAGGCGCGCTGGAACGCGCCGGCGAGGATCAGGAACTCGCCGGCGAACGCCGCCGAGCCCGGCACGGCGAGCGAGATGATCCCGATCGTCATCAACATGGTCGCGAGCGCCGGCCGGCCGCGCGCCATCCCGCCGAGCAGCGCGAACTGGCCGGTCGTCGTGCGGCGCTCGAGCGTTCCCGCGAGCAGGAACAGCGAGGTCGAGACGAGCCCGTGCGCGACCATCTGCAGCACGGCGCCGTCGTAGCCGAGGTTGGAGCCGGAGAAGAGCCCGATCGCGATCAGCCCCGACTGCGCCAGCGACGAGTACGCGACGACGCCGCGGAAGTCCGGTGAGCGGAACGCGAGCACCGAGCCGTAGACGAGCGCCGCCGCGGCGAGCGCGAGGATAAGCGTCCGGTAGTACGAGGTCGGCTCCGGGAACTTCGTGATCGCGATCCGCAGCATCCCGTACGTCCCCGCCTTCGCGATCACGCCCGACAGCACCGCCGTCACCTCCGGCGGCGCTTCTCGGTACGCATCGGGCAGCCAGCCGTGGAACGGGAAGAGCGGCGCCTTGATCACGAACGCCAACATGAAGCCGAGGAAGATCCAGCGGCTGATGCTCTGCGGCCCGTCGACGAGGTCGAACGTCCCGGCGTGCAGCCCGTACGCGATCAGCGCCGCGAGCATCAGCAGCGAGCCGGTCATCGTGTAGATGAGCAGCTTGATCGTCGCGCCGAGGCGTCCCGGCCCGCCCCACACGCCGATCAGGACGTACAGCGGGATCAGCATCGCCTCGAAGAACGCGTAGAAGAGGAGCAGGTCCTGTGCGACGAACACGCCGACGGTCGCGCCGGTGAGGAACAGCATCAGCCCGAAGTAGGCGCGCGGCCGGTCGCGTCCGACCCAGAAGCCGTACGCGGTGCACGCCGCCATCGCGATCACCGTCAGGCCGACGAGCCAGAGCGAGAAGCCGTAGACGCCGACGTGGTACGAGACGTGCAGATCCTTGATCCAGCCGCCGCGCTCCTCGAACTGCAGGCCCGTCTTCGTGAAGTCGAAGCGGACGGCCTGCTCGATCCAGATCCCGACCTCGGCGAGCGAGACGAGCACCGCGAGCGAGCCGGTCGCGTAGCGCGAGAGCGGCAGGATCCAGACGACGATCGCGGCCGCGATCGGAAGCCAGATGAGGAGCGTCGTGATCATTTGACGAGCAGGAAGACGACGGCGAGGACGGCCATGCCCGCGCCGAGGAAGAAGACGTACGTGCGGAGGAGCCCGGTCTGCAGGCGGCGCACGCCGCGGCCGGTGTCGAACACGGTCTCGCCGAGGTCGGGCCCGGCGGCGAGGACGAACGACTCCTCGACGTCGCGGCGCGACCACGTCGCGAGCGCCGCGGCCGGGCGGTAGAAGACGGCGTCGTACAGCTCGTCGAAGTAGAACTTGTGCTCGAGCGTCCGCTGCAGCGCGGGCAGGCGCGGCGTCTCACGCCGGGTGCGCGCGCCGTACAGCAGCCACGCGACGCCGATGCCGGCGAGGCCGATCGCGAGCGCGAGCGCGGACGTCACCCACTCCTGCGTGTTCGTCGGCTCGGCGACGTCGAGCGTGCGCGCGACCGGCGCGAGCCAGTCGGTGAGCGGCGTCCAGATCGGCGCGAACTGGATCCAGCCGCCGATCAGCGAGAGGACGGCGAGGATCGAGACCGGCAGCATCATCGTCCACGGCCCCTCGCCGTGGCCCTCGTGCTGTGGTCGCACGTCGCCGGGCGACGTGAAGACGATGAAGAAGAGGCGGAACGTGTAGAGGCCCGTCAGGAACGTCCCGACCAGCGCGACGACCCAGAAGATCCACCCGTACCAGCCGAGGTTCAGCGTCGCGGAGATGATCGAGTCCTTCGAGAAGAACCCGGCGAACGGGAAGACGCCGACGAGCGCGAGCGACGCGACGAGGAACATCCATTTCGTCCGCGGCAGGTGCGCGCCGATGCCGCGCATCTTGCGGATGTCCTGCTCGCCGGCGAGCGCATGGATGACGACGCCCGCGCCCATGAAGAGCAGCGCCTTGAAGAACGCGTGCGTCATCAGGTGGAACATCCCGTTGGCGTACGCCCCGATGCCCGCGCCGAGGAACATGTAGCCGATCTGCGACATCGTCGAATAGGCGATCACGCGCTTGATGTCCACCTGCACGAGCGCGATCAGCCCTGCCATCAGCAGCGTCAGCGCGCCCATGCCGGCGGCGACGAGCTCGACGGTCCGCGCGAACTCGAAGATCGGATGTGCGCGCGCGATCAGGTAGACGCCGGCGGTGACCATCGTCGCCGCGTGGATCAGGGCGGAGACCGGCGTCGGGCCCTCCATCGCGTCCGGCAGCCACGTGTGCAGCGGCACCTGCGCCGACTTCGCGGCGGCACCGCCGAGCAGGCCGAGCGCGACGAGGTTGACGGTCGTGCTCGAGAGGTTCGCGGCGTTGTCGAACGACGTCTGGAACGCGAGCGAGCCGCCGTGCAGGATCAGGACGAAGAAGGCGAGCGCCATCGTCGCGTCGCCGAACGCGTTCATCACGAACGCCTTCTTCGCCGCCGCGACGGCGGACGACCGCTCGTGCCAGAAGCCGATCAGCAGGTACGACGACAGGCCGACGAGGCCCCAGCCCGCGAGCAGCAGCAGCAAGTTGCCGCCCTCGACGAGGAGCAGCATCGAGAAGACGAAGAACGACATGTACGCGAAGTAGCGGCGCTCCTCGTCGTCGCCGTGCATGTAGCCGATCGAATAGAGGATGATCAGCCCGCTGACGCCGGAGACGATCAGCATCATCATCGTGCTCAGCGGGTCGACGAGCACCTCGAGCCCCGCTTTGAAGCCGCCGCTCTCGAGCCACGTCCAGGCGGTCGACGTGCGGCCGTTGTGGCCGCCCTTCGACCAGAGGTCGACGAACGACCAGACGGCGCCGCCGAACGCGACGAAGACCGAGGTGGTCGAGATCCAGCCCGCCGCGGCGCGCGGGATGCGCGTGCCGAGCAGCGCGATCGCCAGCGTGCCGGCGAGCGGGGCGAACAGGCAGATCCAGGCGCCGGTGATCACCCGCGCAGCTCCGAGAGCCGGTCGACGTCGAGCTCGAGGCGGCGGCGGTGGATGGCGACGACGAGCCCGAGCCCGACGCACACCTCTGAGGCCGCGACCGCCATCACGGAGAGCGCGAAGATCTGGCCGGCGCCGTTGTGCGCGTGCCGCGAGAACGCGATCAGCGCGAGGTTGGCGCCGTTCAGCATGATCTCGAGGCTGAGCAGGACGATCAGCGGGTTGCGCCGGAGGAGCACGCCGAGCGCGCCGATCCCGAAGAGGAATGCGGACACGCCGAGATACCAGGCGATCCCGGGGCCGAGCATCTAGAGCGACGCTTCCACTTCCTGCGCGTGATGCGTATGCGCGCCGAGGATGACGCCGCCGACGGCGGCGACGAGCAGGACGATCGAGGTGATCTCGAACGCGAGCAGGTGGTCGGTGAGGAACAGCCGGCCGATCCAGCCCGGTGAGCCGAACGTCGCGTTGACGTGCTCGCTGTGCGCGAGCCGGCCGCCGGCCTTGAGGCCGATCGCGACGATCACCTCGAGGAAGATCGCAGCCGCGGCGAGCACGGCGGCAACCGTCTGCCACGTCGGCCCGCCGGCCCACGGCGTCTCCTGCCGCGGGCCGATGTACGCGATCACGAAGAGGAACATCACCATCACCGCGCCGGCGTAGACGAGCACCTGCGCGGCGGCGACGAACTCCGCCGACACGAGCAGGTACAGCACCGCGAGCGAGCCGAGGTTGCCGATCAGCGCGAGCGCCGACAGGAACGGGTTGCGGAAGCTGACGACGCCCACGGCGCTCGCAAGGCACGCGAACGCGGCGACAACCCAGACGACCCAGACGATGAAGTTGCCCACCTACGACCGTGCCTTGTAGTACGGGATCGGCGTGTCGTAGAGGTCCGGGTCGGCGACCGGCACGCGCTTGATCGGCTCCGCCAGCAGCATGTCCTTCGTGTAGATCTGGTCGTCGCGGTTGTACTCGGAGATCTCGAACTCGTTGCCGAGCGTGATCGCGTCGAACGGGCACGCGAGCTCGCAGTAGCCGCAGAAGATGCAGCGGCTGAGATTGATCTCGTAGATGCGCGCGTAGCGCTCGCCCGCCGAGACGCGGTTCTCCGGCGTGTTCTCCGCCGGCACGACGCGGATGCAGTCGGCGGGGCACGCGGCAGCGCAGAGCGAGCAGCCGACGCACTTCTCGAGCCCGTTCTCGTGGCGCCAGAGCCGGTGGCGGCCGCGAAAGCGCGGGTAGACCGGGCGCTTGTACTCCGGGTACTGCTGCGTGATCGGCTTCTTGAAGATCTGCTTGAAGGTGACGCCGAAGCCCTTGATCGTCGAGAGCGGCTGCGGGCTCATTAGAACGCCACCACCAGCAGCGCGGTGATCACCGCGTTGATCGTCGCCACCGGCAGGAGCACCTTCCAGCCGAGGCGCATCAGCTGGTCGTAGCGGAGGCGCGGCAGCGTCGTCCGCATCCAGATGAACACGAACAGGACCGCGAGCAGCTTCAGCACGAACCAGATCGGCCCGAGGTTCCACGGCCCGTGCCAGCCGCTGAAGAAGAGCGTCACCATCAGGCCGGAGAGCGTGATCAGGTTCACGTACTCGGCCATCTGGAAGAGCCCCCAGCGCATGCCGGAGTACTCGGTGTGGTAGCCCGCGACGAGCTCCTGCTCGGCCTCGGGCAGGTCGAACGGCGCGCGGCTCGTCTCGGCCGTGCCGCCGATGAAGAAGATGACCATCCCGACGAACTGCGGGACGACGAAGGGGAGGAACTCGCCCTGGCGGTGGATGATGTCCGGCAGGTTCAGCGAGCGGCCGAGGATGACGACGCCGAGCACGCTCAGCGCGAGCGACACCTCGTACGAGACGAGCTGCGCGCAGGTGCGCATCGTGCCGAGGATCGAGAACTTCGACTCCGACGCCCAGCCGCCGACGATGAAGCCGTAGATGCCGATGCTGCCGAGCGCGAAGATCAGCAGCAGCCCGATCGAGACGTCCGCGACCTCGCCGTTGATGTACCAGCCGTTGACCGTCCAACCGGGGCCGAAGGGGATCACCGCGAACGCGGCGAGCGCGGTGAACGCGCTGATGATCGGCGCGAGAATGTACGGCGCCTCGATCGCGCTGGACGGTGCAAATGCTTCCTTCCGCACCAGCTTCACCAGGTCTGCGATCGGCTGCAGCAGCCCGAACGGGCCGGCGCGGTTCGGTCCGTAGCGCAGCTGCATGCGGCCCATCACCTTCCGCTCGATCAGCGTCAGGTACGCGAACAGGCCGAGCAGCAGGTTGATGATCAGGAGCGCCTCGATGATCGCGATCCACCACGGCTCGTGGTGCTGCACTAGGCCGTCACCCCCGCACGCTCCACCTTGACGTAGCCCTGCAGCCCGCCGGCGTGCTCGTGCGCGACGCGCACGATCCCGCTGCGCATGCGGCGGTCGACGCGCGCGCGCAGCGTCACCGTGTGCTCGCCGGCCGAGAGCGTGATCTCGTCGCCGTTCGCGACGCCGGCGCGCTTCGCGTCGTCGCCGGAGAGCGCCGCTTCCGCCTGCGGCCGCTGGAACTGCAGCTCCGTGACGCGCTCGACCGCGGGGCCGGAGAAGAGCGGCTTGTAGCAGACGAGCTTCAGCCCGTCGCCCGTCGTCGGGGGCTCCGGCAGCGCGGGCGGATCGACGTGTGGTGACGCCTCCGTATAGCCGCGCAGCGATGCGCGCTCGCCCACCTCGCCGAACGCGAGCCCGCCGTAGCACTTCGCCGACACCTCGCCGAACACCGCGGCGGCATACGGCGCGACCTCGACGCCGAACCGCGCCGCGAGCTGCGAGATCCACTCGAGCTCGTCCGGGCACGGCGGCGTGACCGCGCGCCGCAGGCGCTGCAGCCGGCCTTCGATGTTCACGTACGTGCCGTCGCGCTCCAGGTAGCTCGTCCCCGGCAGGACGAGGTCCGCCCAGCCGGCCGCGAGCCCGTGGAACATCGAGACGACGATCACCGCGTCGGCGCGCTCGGCGAGCGCGCGCACGTTCGGCGACGCCGCCGCCTCGTCGCCGGAGACGATCAGCAGCCCGATCGAGCCGGCGTCAGCCGCCTCCTCGTCGGACGCGGCGGCCCACGCGTCGGCGATGCCGCGGCCGTTCGGCGTCGCGGGCACGGAGAACGCTGCCTTGATGCCGGCCTGCTCGGCGAGATTGGCCGCCCGGACGCCGCCGCGTCCGCCCGGGCCCGACCAGATGAGGACGTCGGCGCCCTCGAGGTCCTCTTCCGACGTGACGATCGCCGCGCCGTTGCGGCGTGCCTTCTTCACCCACAGGTCGACGATCGGCGCGCTCTCCTGCAGCGGCACGTCGCCGAGCACGGCGACCTTCCGTCCTTCGGCGATCGTGCTCAGCGGCGCGCGGTACGCGTCGAGCGCGCCCGAGACCTCCTCGGGGAGCATCGCCGTGTGCGAGCCGGTGCCCCGGCGCACGAGCCGGGCGAGCGCGTAGGCCTGCTCGACCGTCTCCGAGCCGGAGAGCGCGACGACGACGCGGCCGGCCGCCGCGCGGAGCAGCTCCTCGGCGTGGTCGAGCGCGTCGTCCCAGGAGACGGGTTCGAAACCGCGGCGGCGCACGCGCCGGATCGGGTCGACGACGCGGTCGGCGGAGCGGAGGTGCGTGAACGCGAAGCGGCCCTTGTCGCAGATCCAGCCCTCGTCCACCTGCGGGTGGTTGCGCGAGCGGACCCGCATCGCCTTGTCCTCGCGTGTGTCGACCCACGTGTTGCAGCCGACGGGGCACATGCCGCAGACGGTCGGCACCGCGTTGATCTCCCACGGGCGTGCCTTGTGCCGGTACTGCGTCGGCAGGAGCGCGCCGACGGGGCAGAGCTCGGTGACGTTGCCGGTGAACGCGCCCGTGTACGGCTCGTCCTCGAAGGTCGTGATCACCGACATGGCGCCGCGATTCTTGGCGACCAGCTGCCCATCCTCGCTCACGGTCTCGCTGAAGCGCGTGCAGCGGTAGCAGAGGATGCAGCGCTCGCGGTCGAGCGCGATCGTCGGCGAGATCGGGATCGGCTTCTCGAACGTCAGCTTCTCGAAGCTCATGCGCGTGTTGCCCGGGCCGTAGCGGAACGTCAGGTCCTGCAGCGGGCACTCGCCGCCCTTGTCGCACACCGGGCAGTCGAGCGGGTGGTTGACGAGGATGAACTCGAGCGTTGCGTTCTGCCCCTCGGCAGCCTTGGCCGAGCTGCGCGCCGTGTGCACGACCATCCCGTCCTGCGCCGTGAGCGTGCAGCCGGCCTGCAGCTTCGGCATGCCCTCGACCTCGACGAGGCACATGCGGCACGCGCCGATCGGCGCGCCGAGGCGCGGCTCGTAGCAGAAGACGGGGATCTCGATGCCCGCGTGCAGCGCCGCCTCGACGAGGCCCGTCCCCTTCGGGACGTGCACCTCCTTCTCGTCGACGGTGATGCGGACGAGCTCAGGCGCGCTCAGGCGAGATCACCCCCAGGGGCGCCGAAGGCGGCTCGCCCGCCGTCGCTTCCAGCCTCGGCAACCGGCGTGTGCGCGTGCTGGTCGACGGGCGCGAAGAGGTGCGCGAGCGACGAGTCCTCGCCGAACGGGCAGCCCCCGTGCGCGAGGTGCTCGTTGAACTCGTCGCGGAACTTCGTCACGCACGACGCGACCGGCATCGCCGCCGAGTCGCCGAGCACGCACAAACACTTGCCGATGATGCGGTCGCAGACGTCGAGCAGCACGTCGAGGTCGTTCTGCGTCGCGCTGCCGTTCTCGACCGCCTTGAGGATCTGGACGAGCCAGCGCGTGCCGACGCGGCAGGGCGTGCACTTGCCGCACGACTCGTGCATGTAGAACTGCGCGACGCGCAGCGCGAACTGGACGATGCACGTCCGGTCGTCGATCGCGCAGATCACGCCCGAGCCGATGAACAGCCCGCGCTGCCCGAGCGAGTTGGCGTCGAGCTTCGTGTCGAGCTCGCTCGGGATCATCACCGGGAACGACGAGCCGCCGACCATCACGGCCTTCAGCTCGCGGCCGCCGGCGATGCCGCCGCCGATGTCGTCGATCAGATGGCGCACGGTGATCCCGTGCGGCGCCTCATAGACGCCCGGCCGCACGACGTTCCCCGACAGGCAGAAGAGGCGCGTGCCCGTCGAGTCGGGCGGCGCGCCGATCTGCGCGTACTCCTCCGGGCCGACCTCGAGGACGATCGGCATGTTCGTGATCGACTCGACGTTGTTGATCAGCGTCGGCGAGGCGTACAGCCCCTGGATCGCCGGGAACGGCGGCTTCGACCGCGGCTGGCCGCGCTTGCCCTCGAGCGACTCGAGCAGCGCCGTCTCCTCGCCGCAGATGTACGCGCCGGCGCCGCGATGGATCGTGATCGTCACGTCGCCGAGCAGGCCGGCCGCCTCCGCCTCGGCGCGCGCCGCCTCGAGCACCCGGTACTCCTCGGCGTACTCGCCGCGGATGTAGATGAAGACGTGCTTCGACTGGATCGCGTGCGCCGCGATCAGGCAGCCCTCGAGCAGCCGGTGCGGGACCTTGCGCATGATCTCGCGATCCTTGAACGTCCCCGGCTCCGACTCGTCGGCGTTGACGGTGATGTAGATCGGCTTCGCGACCTTGTCCGGGCTCGGGATGAAGCTCGCCTTGCGGCCGGTCGGGAAGAACGCGCCGCCGCGTCCGCGCAGGTTCGACTCGATGATCTGCTCCGTCACGTCCTGCGGCGTCATCGCGCGCGCCCTCGCGATCTGCGCGTAGCCGCCGACGGCGCGGTACGAGTCGAGATCGGTGAGCGGCGTCCCCTCGTAGCCGGCGAGGACGAGCGCCGGCCCCTCGGCGACTTCGACGACCGTTTCAGCCACGAAGCTCCTCGATGATCGTCGTCACGTCCGCCGGCGTGACCGATTGCTTGTAGACGTGGTCGACGGCGACGATCGTCGGCGTCGAGCAGCCGCCGAGGCACTCGACGGCGCGCAGCGTGACTGCGCCGTCGGCGGTCGTCTCTCCGGCATGGATTCCCAGCGCGCGCTCGAACGCCTCGAGCACCGGTTGCGCGTTGACGAGGCCGCAGCAGACGTTCGTGCACACGTCGATCGTGTGCGTCCCGACGGGCTCGAGCTGGAACATGTCGTAGAAGCTGGCGACGCTCATCACGTACGCGGGCGTCAGCTCGAGCGCGTCGGCGACTTCCTCGAGCGCCTCGCGCGGCAGCCAGCCGTACTTCTCCTGCGCGAGCCGCAGCGCCGGCAGCACGGCGGACGTCGTCGACGGGTACTGCTCCGCGAGCTCCTGGTACGTCACCGGTCGACGTCTCCCATCACGGCGTCGAGCGAGCCGACGATCGCGATCAGGTCGGCGACGAGCGAGCCGCGCGCGCAGGCCGCCGTCGCCTCGAGCGCGGCGAACGACGGTGCGCGGAAGTGGATGCGCCACGGCTTCGAGCCGCCCTGCGAGACGATGTAGCAGCCCTGCTCGCCACGCGGCGACTCGATCGTCACGAACACCTCGCCCTCCGGCACGCGGAAGCCCTCGGTGACGAGCTTGAAGTGGTGGATGAGCGACTCCATCGACGTGTGCAGCTCCTCGCGCGGCGGCAGCACGACCTTGCGATCGTCCGTGATCCACGGGCGGCCGCGCATCCGCTCGAGGCGGCGCAGGCACTGGTCGACGATGCGGTTCGACTCGCGCATCTCGTCGACGCGCACGCGGTAGCGGTCGTAGACGTCGCCGTGCGAGTACACGGGCACCTGGAAGTCGACCTGGTCGTAGGCGAGATACGGCTGGTCGCGGCGGAGATCCCAGTCGACGCCCGACGCGCGGAGGTTCGGGCCGGACTGCGAGAGCGCGATCGCGTCCTCCGCGCTCAGCAGCCCGACGCCGCGCGTCCGCTCGATCCAGATCTGGTTGCGGTCCAGCAGGTCGAGGTAGTCGTCGAGCGCCTGCGGCATCCAGTCGACGAACTTGCGGCACTCGTCGTAGAAGCCTTCCGGGATGTCCTCGGCGAGCCCGCCGATCTGGAAGTAGCGCGTGTGCATGCGCTGACCCGTGACCATCTCGTAGAGGTCGAGGATCATGTCGCGCTCGCGGAAGCAGTACCAGAACATCGAGATCGCACCCAGCTCGAGCGCCGACGTGCCGAGGAAGACGAGGTGCGAGTGGATGCGGTTCAGCTCGGCGAGCAGCATGCGCATCCAGACGGCCTTCTCGGGCGTCTCCATCCCGAGCAGCTTCTCGACGGCGAGCACGTACACGAGCTCGTTGCTCTGGTAGCCGACGTAGTCGATGCGCGGTGAGTACGTGACGTTCTTCCACCACGTCTTCTGCTCCATCGACTTCTCGAAGCCGGTGTGCAGATAGCCGATCACCGCCTCGAGCCCTTCGACCTCCTCGCCGTTCAGCTCGAGGATCAGCCGCAACACGCCGTGTGTCGACGGGTGGTTCGGCCCGAAGTTGATCTGCATGATGTCGTCGCTGTCGCGCAGCTCCTCGCGGACCTGCAGCACGGTCGGGATCGGCTGCGGGATGCGCGACCCCTCGTAGATCGGCGGCCCGACGATCGGCCACTTGCGCGTCCGCGAGCGAAGACGGTCGGGTGCGATCGCCACTACTCGGCCTCCGAGAAGCGGACCGGCTCGCCGCCGATCGGATAGTCCTTGCGCAGCGGGTGGCCTTCCCAGTCCTCCTCCATCAGCAGGCGCTTGAGATACGGATGGCCGTCGAAGCGGATGCCCAGCATGTCCCACTGCTCGCGCTCGTAGAAGTCGGCGCCGGGCCAGACCGTGATCACGCTCGGCACCGGCTCGCCGTCGTCGACCCACGTCTGCAAGCGGACGCGGCCGGGCGGCTGCCGGAGCGCGAGCAGGTGGTACGACACCGCAAAGCGCTTCGGCTTCAGCTGCGGCAGCGTCTGCAGGCCCTGCGTCATCGGGAAGTTGATGTCGCGGCCGGTGCCGGTGCCGATGTAGCCCGAGACGCCGACCGTTCCCCAGTTGAGGTAGTCGGTCGCGACGATGTCGCTGAGCAGGTTGAAGCCGAGCTCGTCGCGCGCGAACGCGCATGCGTCGCGGATGCTCGCCGCCTCGACGGTGACGGTCAGCTCGCCGAACGCCTCCGCCTGCGAGACGTAACCGGGGGCCTCGCTCCACTCGCTCAAGTAGCGACCGTCCTCTCCGCCGAGTCGTACCGAAGGCGCGACTCGGCGTAAGGGGGAACCTCTCGGTTCCCGCGAGTCCCCCTCCCCGTCGCGCACATGAGCAAGCTCATGTCGCGACCTGTCTTCGCTGGTACGCCGGCGGGATCCCCGCGAGGTGCGCCTCGTGGATGCGCAGGATCCCCTCCATCAGCGCCTCGGGCCGCGGCGGGCAGAACGGCACGTAGATGTCGACGGGGACGATCCGGTCGACGCCCTGCAGCACCGTGTAGTTGTTGAACATCCCGCCGGAGCTCGCGCAGACGCCCATTGCGACGACCCACTTCGGCTCGAGCATCTGGTCGTAGATCTGCCGGAGCGGCGCGGCCATCTTGTGCGCGACGCGCCCGGAGACGATCAGCAGGTCCGCCTGGCGCGGCGACGAGCGGAACGCCTCCATGCCGAAGCGCGCGAGGTCGTAGCGGCTCGAGACGATCGCCATCATCTCGATCGCGCAGCACGCGAGCCCGAACGTGTCGGGCCACATCGACTTCGTCTGCGCCCAGCGCACGGCCTTGTCGAGCGTCGTCAGCCCGAGGTGCTGCTCGAGCTCGTCGGCGCCCATCGACTCCTCGAACTTCGACGGCCCCTTCGTCGGCCAGAGCAGCCGCTCCGACTGGAGCCCGTGGTCGCGCAGGCGGTCAGCCATGCCGGCGTTCCTGGCTTGTCGCTCGCAAGCGCGACAAGCGAGCGAGGTGCGGACAGTACTGCCCGTGCGGCCGCGCCGAGCGAGCGCCGGCGCGCGCCGTGAGCGGCACGCGGCTAGGGGCGCCGGCTACCAATTCAGGGCGCCCTTGCGCCAGATGTAGACGTAGGCGACGAGCAGGATGAGGATGAAGAACGCGAACTCGACGAAGCCGAACCAGCCGAGCGCGTGCAGCTGCACCGCGAGCGGATACAGGAAGACGATCTCGATGTCGAAGACGATGAAGAGCATCGCCGTCAAGTAGAAGGAGACCGTGAAGCGCTGCTGGCGCATCCGGCCGCGCGAGACGCCCGACTCGAAGGGGATCGTCCGGGCGCGGGTGCGGCGGGCCGGCCGCTGCGCGAAGGCGAAGGACATCACGATCATCGAGGCCGGGATCGCGAACGCCATGAACCCGTAGATCAGGAAAGGCAGCCAGTCGCGCAGCATGCGAACGGCTGACGTTATCGAACCGCGGGTAGTCACGAAGCGGTTGTCTCGACCCGGCAAAGACTGAGCGGCGGGTGTTACAAAGTCCGCCTGTGTAAGGACCTCCCCGCTTGGTACATTGAGTGCGCGATGGAACTCCAGGAGCGCACTGCCGACGTCGTCTCGCTCACCCCGGCCGCGGCGACGAAGATCCGCGAGCTGATGGCGCAGGAGGCCGACGTCTCGGTCCTGCGGGTCGCGATCGAGGGCGGCGGCTGCTCCGGCTTCCAGTACGGCCTCGGCTTCGATCACGCTGCGCAGGAGGGTGACCTCGAGTTCGAGCAGGAGGGCGTCAAGGTCGTCGTCGACCCGTTCAGCGCCCCGTACCTGAGCGGCGCGACCGTCGACTACCTGGAGACGATCCAGGAGTCGGGGTTCAAGATCGACAACCCGAATGCCGTCTCGTCCTGCGGCTGCGGCCACTCCTTCCAGGTCTCGGACGACACCGACCCGAGCCAGGTCGGCGGCTGCGGCTCCGGCTGCGCTGCCTGATCTAGCCGAGCGCTTGCGCGACAGCCCCGGCCGACGCGCGGGTGAAGCCCGTCAGCGTGATACTGCCCTTCGCGGCGACGACCTGCGAGGCGATCGGCGTCCCTGCCACCTGCCCGGAGGTCGTGACGACCAGCACGTCCGGCACGCCGCGCTTCCTGCCGTTGCGCTCGGCGCGGCGCGCGAACGACTGCCAGCGCGTCCAGCCGGCGCCGGTCAGGCGCAGCTCGACCGTCCAGCCCTTCTTCCGGTCGAACCGCGGCGTCGCCCGCGACACGTCGGCGCGGTCGAGGGCGGGGCGCGCGGAGAACGCAAGCCAGCCGTCGCCGAAGCGGCACCACGTGCCGCAGCGCACGAGCGAGCCGTGCCCTTCCACCGCGGCACGCGGCTTCACGGCCACGTCTCCGAAGGCGTTGTGCGAGACCTTCGCGAGGTCGGCCTGGAGATCCCAGACCCCGAACGGCGGCGACAGCGCCAGGGCTGCGAGCGACGAGGCGAGGAGCCGCATGTGGGACGTATCGGCCGGCGGCAGCCGCCGCATGAGCGCCGCGTAGCATCCAGCGCGTGACGGAACCCCTCCGCGTCGCGGTCGTCGGCTCCGGCCCGGCAGGCTTCTACGCCGCCGGATCGCTGCTCGGCGGCGGCGCCCGCGTCGACATGATCGAACGGCTGCCGACCCCGTGGGGCCTCGTCCGCCTCGGCGTCGCGCCCGACCATCCGAAGATCAAATCCGTCTCGCGCGCGTTCGAGAAGATCGCGCTGCAGGACGGCTACCGCTTCCTCGGCAACGTCGAGGTCGGCCGCGACATCGGGCACGACGAGCTGCTCGAGCTCTATGACGCCGTCGTCTACGCCGTCGGCGCGCAGACCGACCGGCGCATGGACATCCCCGGCGAGGACCTGCCGGGGAGCTGGCCGGCCACGGAGCTCGTCGCCTGGTACAACGGCCACCCCGACTTCCAGCACCTCCGGTTCGACCTGTCGGCCAAGCGGGCGGTCGTGATCGGGAACGGCAACGTCGCGGTCGACGTCGCGCGCATGCTTGCGCTGACGAAGGAGGAGCTCGATCCGACCGACACGACCGAGGCGGCGATCGACGCGATCGCGGGCAGCGGCATCGAGGAGATCGTCATGGTCGGCCGCCGCGGCCCTGCACAGGCCGCGTTCACGACGCCGGAGCTGATCGAGCTCGGCGAGCTCGCGGGCGCCGACGTGATCGTCGACGCCGCCGAGCTCGCAGGCGCCGTGCCGAAGGACACGAACTCCGAGCGCAACCTCGAGGTGCTGCGCGAGTACGCGGCGCGCGAGCCGCAGGGGAAGCCGCGGCGGATCGTGCTGCGCTTCTTCCGCTCGCCCGTTGCGATCCTCGGCGAGGACCGCGTCACCGGGATCGAGCTCGTGCGCAACACGCTCGACGAGAACGAGCGCGCGGTGCCGACAGGTGAGACCGAGACGCTCGACTGCGGCATCGTCTTCCGCAGCGTGGGCTACAGAGGCGTCGCCCTGGCGGGGGTTCCCTTCGACGCTGCCCGCGGCACGATCCCGAACGAGGGCGGCCGCGTCGGCGAGCGCGTCTATGCGGCGGGCTGGATCAAGCGCGGGCCGAGCGGCGTCATCGGCACGAACAAGAAGGACGCGGCGGAGACGGTCGAGCTGCTGCTCGCCGACCTCGCCGACGCGCCGCGCCTCGGCACGACCGACGACGCGATCGACGGCTACCTCGTCGAGCACGGGGCGCGGCCCGTCATCTACAGCGGCTGGGCGGCGATCGACGAGCGCGAGCGGGCCGCGGGCGAGCCGCTCGGCCGGCCGCGAGTCAAGCTCTGCTCCTGGGACGAGCTGCTGCAGGCTGCGGGAATCTCCTGATCCGCCGCCCCGCGGTCAGCACCTACACTCGATGGCATGGCAACGACAGAGGAAAAACAGGAGCTCTGGGGCGGCGAGACGACGAAGGCGGTCGGCAACTTCCCGGTCTCCGGCCAGCCGATCCCCGTTCCCGTTGCGCGCTGGCTCGGCCGCATCAAGGGCGCCGCCGCGCGCGCCAACGCCGATCTCGGCCTGCTCGACGGCGACAAGGCCGACCGGATCGCCGCCGCCGCCGCACGGATCGCGAAGGGCGAGCTCGACGACCAGTTTCCGATCGACGTCTTCCAGACCGGCTCGGGGACCTCGTCGAACATGAACGCGAACGAGGTGATCGCCACGCTGGCCGGCGTGCACGCGAACGACGACGTCAACATGGGACAGTCCTCGAACGACGTCTTCCCCTCGGCGGTGCATCTGGCGGCGCTCGACGAGATCACGAACGACCTGCTGCCGGCGCTCGACAAGCTGGGCGGCGCGCTCGAGGCGAAGGCGAAGGAGTTCGACGACGTCGTCAAGTCGGGCCGCACGCACTGGATGGACGCGGTTCCGGTCACGCTCGGGCAGGAGTTCGCCGGCTACGCGGCGCAGGTCCGGCAGGGCGAAGCGCGCGTCCGCGACGCATTGCCGCGGCTCGGGCAGATCCCGCTCGGCGGCACCGCCACCGGGACCGGCCTGAACACGCATCCGGACTTCGCCGCGCGCGTGCGCGCACTGCTCACGGACGAGACCGGCCTGACGATCTCCGGGCCGGCCGACCCATTCGAGGCGCAGGCGGCGCGCGACGGCATCGTCGAGGCCTCGGGCGCTTTGAAGACGCTCGCCGTGTCGCTGACGAAGGTCGCGAACGACATCCGCTACCTCGGCTCGGGCCCGCGGGCCGGCCTCGCCGAGATCTTCCTGCCGGAGCTGCAAAAGGGGTCGTCGATCATGCCGGGCAAGGTCAATCCCGTCATCCCGGAGGTCGTGACCCAGGTCGCTGCGCAGGTGATCGGCAACGACCAGGCGATCACCGTCGGCGGGATGCAGGGCCACTTCGAGCTGAACGTCTTCGTGCCGCTGCTGGCCAAGAACATCCTCGAGTCGGTGAAGCTGCTCGCCAGCGCCTGCCGCCTGTTCGCCGACAAGTGCGTCGACGGCATCGAGGCGAACCGGGAGCAGTGCGAGCAGTACGCCGAGCTGACGCTGTCGGCCGCGACGGCGCTCAACCCCTACATCGGCTACGACAAGGCGACGGAGATCGTCAAGGAGGCATCCGCCTCCGGCCGGTCGCTGCGCGAGGTCGCCCGGGAGAAGGGAGTCGAGGACTCGGTGCTCGACCAAGCTCTCGATTACCGGGCAATGGCAAAACCGCACTAGCGGAACAGCGGATCCCGGTCTAGGCTTGGCGCGCCGGCTCATGAGGGGAGCCGGAGCCACCTGAGAGGGGAGAATCGATGAAGAAGATCGGCTTGGTCTTCGCGACCTTCGCCGCGGCGATCGTCGCCATCGGGGTCACCGGGGCGACAGCGGGGAACGGGAACGGCGGCCACTCGGCCCTGGCGGGCAGCACGCCGGCCTGGGCGAACGCCGGAAACCAGAAGTCGGCGGCGGATCCGTCGAGCTGGGTGAACTTCCGGGTCTATCTCCAGCTCCGCAACGCCGACAAGGCCGCCGCGCTCGCGCAGGCCGTGTCGACCCCGGGGAGCTCGTACTACGGCAAGTTCCTGTCGCCGTCGCAGTTCAAGCAGCAGTACGCGCCGACGGGCTCCGACGTCGCGGCCGTCTCGTCGTGGCTGCAGAGCCAGGGCATGACCGTCGCGTACACGCCGTCGAACAACCACTACGTCGCCGCGGAGGGCACGGTGGCGCAGGTGCAGGCGGCGTTCGGCACGAAGCTCAACAACTACGACGTCAACGGCGTGACGCTGCGCGGCAACGCGTCGGATCTCGTCGTCCCGTCGTCGCTCGCTCCGACCGTCGCCGGCATCGTCGGCGTCGACCAGAGCAGCATGCTCGTCCAGCCCGACAACGTCGTCGCCGACTCGAAGCCGTCGGCCGGCCCGTCTGCGGGCTTCCGCAATGCACGCCCGTGCTCGAACTACTGGGCGCAGTACACGACCGGCACGACGAAGGTCGAGGGCGTCAACCTGCCGTCGTACGGCACGGATGCGAACACGCCGTTCGCACCGTGCGGCTACGGTCCGCAGGCGCTCCGCCAGGCCTACGGTGCCGACCAGCAGTCGGCGACCGGCAAGGGCATCACCGTGGCGATCATCGACGCGTTCGCGTCGCCGACGATCGTCAAGGACGCCGCGCAGTACTTCGCGAACCGCGGCTTCCCCGGCTTCGCAGCCGGCCAGTTCACGCAGCAGGTCGCTCCGGGCACGTACAACCATCCGGAGGGCGGCCACTTCGACCCGTCGGGCTGGTACGGCGAGGAGACGCTCGACGTCGAAGCCGTGCACTCGATGGCGCCGGGCGCGAACGTCCTGTTCGTCGGCTCTGCGAACAACACGCAGGACATGGACGCTGCGATGAACCACATCGTCGCGAACCGCCTTGCGGACGTCGTGTCGAACTCGTACGGCTTCTCGACGGAGAACCTGCCGCCGGGCTACCTCAAGCCGTTCAACGACACGCTGCTCCAGGGCGCGCTCGAGGGGATCAGCATCCTCTTCTCCTCGGGTGACAGCGGCGACGAGACCTTCGGCACGGGCGCCCGCCCGACGCCGGACTGGCCCGCGGTCAGCCCGTACGTCACCTCGATCGGCGGCACGACGCTCGCTGCCGGCACGAGCCTGGCGAATCCGGGCACGTACCTGACCGAGGCCGGCTGGGGCACGAAGCGCTCGCGCCTCAACTGCAGCAACACGCCGTTCGACATCACCGCGAACAACCTGTTCTGGTGCAACAAGGAGACGTACCTGTACGGCTCGGGCGGCGGCATCAGCCGGATCTTCGGCGAGCCGTGGTATCAGCAGGACAACGCCAACGCGAACGCGCTGGCGAACTCCTACGGCACCGGCTTCGCCGGCCGTGTCGAGCCCGACATCGCTGCGATCGGCGACCCGAACACCGGCATGCTGATCGGCCAGACGCAGCAGTTCTCGACGGGTGCGCAGTACGACGAGTTCCGCATCGGCGGGACGAGCCTCGCGTGCCCGGTGATGGCCGGTGCCGTCGCGACGGCGCTGGAGATGCGCGGCAGCCGGCTCGGGCTGATCAACCCCGCGCTCTACCAGCTCCCGGCGGCCGCGTACCACGATGTGATCGATACCGCCGACCCGATCTCGGTCGTCCGCGTCGATTACTTCAACAGCGAGAACGCGAACGATGGGCTGCTCTACAGCGTCCGCCACTCCGGCGCGACGTTCACGCTGCACACGACCGCCGGCTACGACGACGTGACCGGTCTCGGCACGCCGACGGCGGCGTTCTACTCGGCGCTCGCGAGCTGGGGCAAGTAACCCTCCCCTCGTGGGCGTGACGGTCTCGGGGCCTCCGGAAACGGGGGCCCCGAGCCGTTCAGGACTTGAAAACTCGCGGCGAGTCGCGCAGGATCCCGGGCCTGGGGAGTCCGGCATCGCCGGGCTCGTTGACTGAGGGAGAGGGAGAATTCGATGAAGCAGAAGGTCCGCGCGCCGCGGCGTGCGTACGCGCTGCTCGCCGTGGCCGTGACGGCCATGGCGGCGCTCGCGTTCGTATCGGCTGCGGGAGCGTCGAACCGGCCCGTGCAGCTGCCCGACGGGGCCATCGACGGGTTCCGGGCAGCGACGCTGCCGCTCGGCTCCGCCGCGACACCGGTCACGGTGATGGTCCAGCTGAAGGGTGACCCGGTCACGGTCGCCGACGCCGACTCGGCGTCGGGGCTGTCGCAGGGCCAGAAAGACCAGCTCCAGGGCCAGCTCAAGTCGCAGCAGGGGTCGGTCGCGCAGCAGATCCAGTCGCTCGGCGGGACGATCCTCGGCTCGTACCAGCTCGCCTACAACGGGATCAAGGTTCAGATCCCGGCGAACAAGATCAGCTCGCTCTACTCGCTGAACGGCGTCACGGCCGTCAACGCGATGAAGCCGATGTCGTTCTCGAACATCCACGGCGTGCCGCTGATCGGCGCTCCGGCGGTGTGGGACGGCCTCGCCGGCCTGCACGGCGAGGGCATCAAGGTCGGGATCATCGACACCGGCATCGACTACACGCACGCCGACTTCGGCGGCACCGGCCGGACGGTCGATTACCAGACGGCGCTCGCCGCGGACACGCTGCCGGCGAATCCGGCCTGGTTCGGCCCGAACGCGCCGCGCATCAAGGGCGGCATCGACCTCGTCGGCGACAAGTACAACGCCGACAGCAAGGTCGCGGCGGACACGGTTCCGCATCCGGACCCGAACCCGCTCGACTGCAACGAGCACGGCACGCATGTCGCAGGCACGGTCGGCGGCAGCGGCGTGCTCGCCGACGGCTCGACGTACACGGGGCCGTACAACGCCTCGACGATCGGCGGCCATGACTGGAACGTCGGCCCCGGCGTCGCGCCGAAGGTCGACCTGTACGCGATCCGCGTCTTCGGCTGCGCCGGCTCGACGAACGTCGTCGTCGACGCGATCGAGTGGGCCGTCGCCAATCACATGGACGTGATCAACATGTCGCTCGGTGCGCCGTTCGGCACCGCCGACACGCCTGACGCCGTTGCGGCGACCAACGCGGCGAAGGACGGGACGATCGTCATCGCCTCGGCCGGCAACAACGGCACGAACGGCAACGGCGCGTACATCACCGGCTCGCCCGCCTCGGGCACCGGCGTCCTCAGCATCGCCGCGACCGACCCGACGCAGGCGCTGCCGGGTGCGGCCCTGACGCCGATCGCGAAGACGGTGGCCACGCAGTCGTCGACGGTCAACGCGATCGTCGCGAACGGCTTCTCGCCGCTGCCCGGCACGCCGTTGAACGTCCGCGTCATCTGGGGGAACGCCGCCCATACGGTGATCAGCCTCGGCTGCTCCGTCGCGGCCGACACGGCGGACGGGCCGATCGCGGCGAACACCGTGATCGTCGTCGCGCGCGGCACCTGCGCGCGCGTGGCGAAGGCGATCTTCGGCCAGCAGGCCGGAGCGGCTGCGGTGATCATGGTCAACAACTCGTCGGCGCTGCCGCCGTTCGAGGGCAAGATCACGAGCAACCCGGACGACGGGGTGCCGTACAACGTGACGATCCCGTTCCTCGGCGTGTCCGGCGGGTCGACTCCGTCGACGTCGACCACCGGTAAGCGCTTCATCGCCTCGAACGGCACCGCGATCACGATGACGGCGCTCGGCATCACGAACCCCGGCTACCTCGGGATCGCGAGCTTCAGCTCGCCCGGTCCCGCGGCCGGCGGCCTGCTGAAGCCGAACGTCACGGCGCCCGGCGTCAGCATCATCTCGGCAGGCATGGGGACGGGCACGGAGGCGTTCATCCTCTCCGGCACCTCGATGTCCGCGCCGCACACCACCGGCATGGCCGCGCTCGTCCGCCAGGCGCATCCGACCTGGCAGAAGGTGCGGTACTGGGACGCGGCGATCGAGAACACCGCCGCGGCATCGATGATCAACGGCGGCTTCGCGGCCGGCTCCGGCAACGGCCTGATCCAGGCCCCGCCGGCGGTCGCGACGAACGTCGTCGCGCTCGGGACGTCGCAGACGCCGACGCTCGACTTCGGCTACCGCGAGCTCCGCAATGACTTCAGCGACACGCGCTCGATCACGCTGAGGAACTTCGGCTCGACGGCTGCGACGTTCGCCGTGTCGGCCGGCCGCGACAGCGGCAGCCCGCACTCGGTCTCCGTCCCCGGCTCGGTGACGGTTCCGGCCGGCGGCGAGGCGACGGTCGACGTCGGCCTGTCGGTTCCCGTTGCGACGGCGGGCGGGGGCACCATCCCGTTCGCGCAGGCGTTCCACGACGTCGCGGGTGCGATCACGTTCACCCCGGCGGCCGGCAGCAACAACGGCGTCGGCCTCTCGGTCCCGTACTACCTCGTGCCGAACGCTCTCTCGAACGTTCACACGTCGATCAGCACGGGCCAGCTGAAGTCGGGCTCGGCGGCGGCGACCATCACGAACAACGGTGCCGTCGCAGGCAACGCCGACTGGTACGCCTGGCAGATCAGCGATCCGAAGGAGCGGGGCCTCGGCGCCAACGACGTCACGTCGGTCGGCGTGCAGACGTTCCCGGGCGCGAAGCAGCTCGCGTTCGCGATCAGCACGAGCCAGACGTGGACGAACGGCGCCACGCAGGAGTTCGACGTCCTCGTCGACAAGAACGGTGACGGTGCGCCGGACTACGACGTGGTCGCAGGCGACTTCGGCGCGATCACGACGGGCACGTTCAACGGCGAAGACGTCGTCGCCGTGTTCCCGATCGACAAGGACGGGAACTTCGGCCCGGGGAGCATCCGCTACCTGACGGATGCCCCGACGGACAGCAGCACGGTTGTGCTGCCCGTCGACTTCGACCAAATCGGCATCGCCGATGCCGCCACCGCGACGTTCACCTACGCGGTGAACGCGTTCAACATCACCGACGGCTCGGCGGACTCCACGTCGACCGCGACGTTCAACGCGTTCTCGGCTCCGGTGAACACCGGCATGTTCGACTCGCTCAACCCGGGTGCAACGGCCACGGAGACGCTGACCGTCAACGCGGCTCAGCAGGCCCTCACCCCGGCGCTCGGCTGGCTCGTCGTCTCGCACGACAATGCCGGCGGCGCCGACGAGGCACAGACGATCGGCCTGCGCTAGCGGTCGTCGAACGGCACGTTGTGAGGGCCGCCTCCGGGCGGCCCTCACATTTTCCCTGCAAAAATGCACCCCAGTTCGAGGGATGCAGGTTCCCGTTTTCTGACGCATCATGGGAGCGGCGTCCGGTCTCGGGAAGAGGGAGAGCACTCATGCGGAAGAATTGGCGCGTCGGGCGGCGCGCAGCAGTCATCGTCGCGGCACTCGCTGCCTGTGCGGCCTTCGCGGCGCGCGCGTCCGCGGCGCCTGTTCAGGGCTTCATCCAGGTCAATCCGGCGACGCTCGCCGCGAGCAACCCGTTCGGGCCGTGCCTCGCGCTCGCATCGGGGATCAACTGCTACGTGCCGGACGAGATCCGCGCGGCATACGACTACCCGGCGGCTCTCGACGGCTCCGGCCAGACGATCGTGATCGTCGACGCCTTCCACCATCCCTTCGTCGAGCGCGACCTCGCGATCTTCGACTTCCTCTTCGGCATCCCGGATCCGCCCGACTTCGTGCAGCTCCAGGGGCCGCGCGTCACCCCGCCCGGTATCCCGGTCGGCGACCAGAACACGTGGGCGCGCGAGACCGCGCTCGACGTGGAGTGGGCGCACGCGATGGCGCCCGGCGCGCGCATCGTCCTGATCGAGGCGGCGACCGACGACGACGCGGACATCGCCGCCGCCGAGCGCGCGTTCCTGCCGCTGTATCCGGGCGCCGTCGTCTCGCAGAGCTTTGGTGTTCCCGAGCCCTTCGTGAACCCCGCGAGCCTCGCCGCCTACCACTCGCTCTACCAGGCTGCGATTGCGCGCGGCGGCACGATCGTCGCCGCGACCGGCGACGTCGGTGCGAACTGGGCGCCGTTCCTCGGCCCCGACGCGCCCGCACTCGCGGCGTATCCCGCCTCCGATCCGCTCGTCACGGCGGTCGGCGGCACGCAGGGTCTGACGCACGACGGCTCGGACTACGGCTTCGGCCTCCTCACTCCCGCGCAGACGTACGGCGACGAGCAGGTGTGGAACGAGCCGTTCGCCGGCGCCACCGGCGGCGCACCGAGCGTCCTCTTCGCGGCTCCGCCCTGGCAGCGGCCGGTCTCGCCGTACAAGACGCGCACCGTTCCCGACGTCGCGTACAACGCGGCGCTCGACGGCGGCGTGTACGTCTGGTTCAGCAAGGATGACCCGAGCGGCCCGGACTACGGCAAGAACGGTCTCGGCATTGCGTCCGGCACGAGCGTCGCCGCGCCGCAGTGGGCAGCGATCTTCGCCCTCGCCGACCAGGCACGCGCCGCGGCCGGCAAGGGACCGCTCGGCTTCGCGAACGAGTCGCTCTACAAGATCGCGAAGCAGAACAAGACGGCCGGCGCCTTCCACGACATCACGGTCGGGAACAACGCGTTCATGTCGAACGTCGGCTTCAGCGCGGCTCCGGGCTACGACGCGGCCTCGGGCCTCGGCACGCCGGACGTCGGTGCGCTGATCCCGGCCCTCGTCGCGGCCTCCGCCTCGAGCAACCCGGATGCCGGCGCGCCGGCGGCGGTCCAGCCCGGAACCACCGGGAACCTGAAGCCGCACCGGATGCTGCCGGGCTAGCCTTTCCCGGCATGCACGTGCTCGCCGTCTCGCTCGTCCTGCTGCACGGGGTGGTGATGCGCGGACCGACGAAGCCGGTCTGCGAGATGGCGACGCCGTGCTCCGAGCCCGCGGCGCACGTCCGGCTGCTCTTCGACGGGACGCAGGCCGACGTGCTGACGCGGACGGATGCGCGCGGCCGCTACTCGGTGCGGCTACGGCCGGGGCGCTACGTCGTCCGCGTCCAGCGCATCCAGCCGGCGGTCCTCGTCGTGCGGCGCGCAATGCGCGCCGACTTCAACATCGACACCGGCATCCGCTAGCCCGCGACGGCGGGCGACGAACGCCCACACCGCGGCGACCGCTCCCGCGGCCGCCGTCAGCAGGTTCGTCTGCATACACGTCCGGCAGGCGTTGCAGCACGTCGTCGCGGCGGGCGCGATCTCCCCGTACTTCGCCGCGAGCACCGTCAGCCGCGTCTGCATGGTCCTAGTACGCGACGGCGCCGCGGCCGGTCTCGGCCGCATGGCGCTGCTCGTCCGCGCGGTAGCTCGAGCGCACGAGCGGCCCCGAGAACACGGTGCCGAAGCCGAGCGCCTCGCCTTGCTCGCGGAACCAGCGGAACTCGTCCGGATGCACCCAGCGGTCGATCGGCGCATGCTTCGGTGACGGCTGCAGGTACTGGCCGATCGTCACGACGTCGACGCCGTGCGCCCGCAGGTCGCGCAGCGTCTCGACCACCTCGTCGTTCGTCTCGCCGAGGCCGACGATGATCCCCGACTTGGTCAACACCGGGTAGTCGGCGATCTCCTTCGCGCGGCGGAGCAGCCAGAGCGCCTTGTCGTAGTCGGCGCGGCCGCCGCGCATCTTCCGGTGCAGCCGCCGCACGGTCTCGATGTTGTGGTTGAAGACCTCCGGACGTGCGCCGATCACCGTGTGCAGAGCCTGTTCCTCGACGTCGAGGAAGTCGGGCGTCAGCACCTCGACCGACGCGGCCGGCAGCTTCGCCTTGATGGCGCGGATCGTCGCCGCATAGTGCGCTGCGCCCTTGTCGGGGACGTCGTCGCGGTCGACCGACGTGACGACGACGTGCTTCAGCTGCATCTGCGCCGCCGCCTGGGCGAGGCGGAGCGGCTCGAGCGGGTCGACCGGCTCCGAGGGCTTGCCCGAGTTGACGTAGCAGTAGCGGCACGCCCGCGTGCACGTGTCGCCGAGGATCTGGAACGTCGCGGTCCCGCGCCCCCAGCACTCGGAGATGTTCGGGCACTTCGCCTCCTCGCAGATCGTGTGCAGCGAGAGCCCGTGGATCAGCTTCTGGACGTCGAAGTACGCGCCGTCGCGCGACGGTGCGCGCACCTTCATCCACTCCGGGCGGCGCGGCCGTCCGGCGACGGGGAGCGACGTCTCCACGAGGCCAGGCTAGCCGAGTGCCAGCCGGTAGCGCAGGTCGGACGCCTTCACGTTTCCGGGCGGATCCTCGACGAACGTGCCGCCGCCGCTGATCCCCTTCCCGGTCAGCCTCTGCGTGGCGTGCTTTCCGTCGGCGGCGAAGCGGTCGACGATGAGAACGCGGTAGCGGAGGAGTCTGTGCTGGAGATGGAAGGTCATCGTCCCCTGCACGCGCACGAGCGCATTCGGGCCGGGCTCGCCGCGAAACCTCGTGAGGCAGGTGACGAGCGTCCCGCCGCCGGCGACGTGCGCCGTCAGCTTCACGAAGCACGCGGCCGTCTCGGTCGAGACCGCCGGGCCCGTGACGTGGACGATCATCAGCCTGCTACCCTAACCGGACTGACCAGTCCACTTCTTGGAGGAGCATGTCGAAGCATTCAACGAATCCCTGGCTCGTTCTCGTCCTGATCTGCCTGGCCCAGTTCATGGTCATCCTCGATGCGACGATCGTCAACGTCGCGCTCCCGTCGATCCAGAAGGATCTCGGTCTGAGCGAGGCCAACCTCCAGTGGATCATCAACGCCTACACGCTCGTCTTCGGGGGCTTCCTCCTGCTCGGCGGCCGCGCCGGCGACCTGCTCGGCCGCAAGCGGCTGTTCCTGATCGGCCTCGTCATCTTCACGGTCGCCTCGCTCCTGAACGGGCTCTCGACGAGCTCCGGGATGCTGATCGGCTTCCGTGCGCTGCAGGGCCTCGGCGCCGCGCTGATCTCGCCGGCGGCGCTCTCGATCATCTCGACGACGTTCGCCGAGGGCAAGGAGCGCGCGAAGGCGCTCGGCGTCTGGGCCGCGATTGCGATCGGCGGCTCGGCGGTCGGTCTCGTGCTCGGCGGTGCGCTGACGCAGTCGTTCTCGTGGCCGTGGATCTTCTTCGTCAACGTGCCGGTCGGCGTCGTCGCCTTCCTCGCGGCGATGCGGTTCGTGCCGGAGTCGAAGGACGAGCACGCGCACAAGAGCTACGACCTCGGCGGCGCCGTCACCGTCACAGGCGGTCTGATGGCGCTCGTCTTCGCGATCGTCAAGGCCGAGACGAAGGGCTGGGGCTCGGGCACGACGATCGGCTTCTTCATCGTCTCGGCCGTCCTGATCGCGACCTTCATCGTCCTCGAGCTGCGCTCGCCGGAGCCGCTCGTCCGGCTGTCGATCTTCCGCACGCGGTCGCTCTCGACGGCGAATCTGACGATGTTCCTCGTCGCGTCCGGGATGTTCGCGATGTTCTTCTTCAACACGCTGTACATCCAGCGCGTGCTCGACTACGGGCCGCTGAAGGCGGGCGTCTCGTTCCTGCCGTTCACCGCCGGGATCATGGTCTCCGCCGGAATCGCGTCGAACTTCGCACCGCGGATCGGTGTTCGTCCCGTCGCGGCCGCGGGGATGATCCTGACGGCGCTCGGGATGCTCCTGTTCGCGCGGATGCCGGTCGACGGCTCGTATGCGACCGACGTCCTGCCCGGGATGATCCTCGCGTCGCTCGGCATGGGCGCGGTGTTCATGCCGCTGACGCTCGTCGCGACCACCGGGCTGCACGACGAGGACCAGGGGCTCGCGTCCGGGCTGTTCAACACGTCGCAGCAGGTCGGCGGCGCGCTCGGTCTGGCGATCCTCTCGACGATCGCGGCAGGGCGCACGCACGGCGGTTCGCCGGCGCAGCTCGTGCACGGGTTCCACTATGCATTCGTGGGCGCCGCGGTCTTCGTCCTCGGTGCCCTGGTCGTCATGCTGGCGATGCTGCGGAAGCGGCACGTCGCGCGGATCGAGGCGATCGAGTCCGCGGAGCCGGCGGTTCTCAACGTCTGATGGTGCTCCGCGCGGACGCGCAGCGAAATCTCGAGCGGGTGCTCGACGCGGCGACCGAGGTGTTCGCCGCGTCGGGCCCCGACGTGTCCGTCCACGAGATCGCGCAGCGCGCCGGCGTCGGCCACGCGACGGTCTTCCGCCGCTTCCCGACGAAGGACGACCTGATGCTCGCCGTCATCGAGCGCCGGGTCGGCGAGCTCCGCGTGCTCGCCGAGGAGTCGCTCGCCTCGGACGACCCGGGCCGGGCGTTCTTCGACTTCGTCTGGAAGGTCGCCGAGCTGCACATGTCGGCGCGCGGCCTGCACCAGTGCGTTGCACGCTGCGGCGACAAGCCCGGCGCTGCCGAGCTCGAGCAGCTGAGCGCCAAGATCGTCTCGCGGGCGCAGCGCGCGGGCGCGGTGCGGACCGACGTCGAGCCCGCGGACGTGCCGGCGCTCGTCCGGGCGGCGCTGCTCGCGGCGCCCGACAGGGACTGGCGGCGGTACGTGTCCGTGGTATTGGACGGGCTGCGAGCGACGCCGGCGGAGCCGACGTCGCGCGGCTGAGAGCAAGACCGCGAACGCCTGCGGCGTCCGGTCGGCTACGAGCGCGCCGCCAGCTGTGCGTGCACGGGCTGCGACCACAGCCCGATCCCGTCCTCTGCCGGCAGCTCCTCGAGCTCGAGCCCGAAGACGTCGCCGATCGCCGCCGCCGCGTGCGGCCGCACGTCGTCGACCGTCACCGGCCGCCCCGCCTCGCGGGCGATCGTCGTGAACATCGCGTCCTCGAGCCCGCACGCCGTGATCCATTCCGTGAACGGCGCCGGGTCGAGATCGACGTTCAGCGCATAGCCGTGCGTCGTCACCCACCGCGAGACGTGCACGCCGATCGATGCGATCTTGCGCGGCGGCCGGGTCATCCAGACGCCGGTCAGCCCTTCGATCCGCTCGCCGGTGAGATCGAACGCCCCGACGGTGCGGATCAACGCCTCCTCGAGGTCGCGGACGTACTTCTTCACGTCGCGGCCGTGCCGATTCAGGTCGAGGATCGGGTAGCAGACGAGCTGCCCGGGCCCGTGGTACGTCGACTTGCCGCCGCGGTCGGTCTCGACGACGTCGACGGGCGCGCCTGCCGGGATGTGCAGCTCCGCGCCCTCGGTGCGGCGGCCGAGCGTGACGACCGGCGGGTGCTCGAGGAAGAGCACCGTGTCGGGGACAGCGCCCTGCGAGACGGCGCCCGCGAGCGAACGCTGCAGCTCCCACGCCTCCCGGTAGGGGACCTGGCCCAGCTGCAGCAGGTACGCGCCTCTAACCGCCGTCGCCGTCCCAGCCTTCGAGGCGCTCGCGCAGCTCCTTGAGGAACCGCCCTGCGTACGCGCCGTCGATCAACCGGTGGTCGTACGTCAGCGTGACGTTCATGATCGGCTTGATCGCGATCGCATCGTTGCCGTTCTCGTCCTCGATCACCCACGGCCGCTTCACGAGCGCGTACGTGCCGAGGATCGCCGACTGCGGCTGGCTGATGATCGGCGTCCCGTGGAACGTGCCGTAGCCGCCGGGGTTCGTGATCGTGAACGTCCCGCCCTGCACGTCGTCCGGCAGGAGCTGCTTGTTGCGCGCGCGCTGCGCGATGTCCGCGATCCCCTTGGCGAGCCCGAGCAGGTTCATCGTCTCCGCGTTGCGCAGGACCGGGACGATCAATCCCTTTCCTTCGGCGAGCTCGACGGCGATGCCGAGGTTCACGAAGCTGCGCGTGACGATCGAGTCGCCCCGCAGCTCGCCGTTCACGTAGGGATGGCCCGCGAGCGTCTGCACCGCGCCGCGCGCGACGAACGCGAGATACGTCGGGTTGACACCGTACGACGCCTGGTACTCCTTCTTGAGGACGTTGCGTGCGGCGACGATCTTCGACATGTCGACCTCGATGGCGCTCGTCACGTGCGCGCTCGTGTCCAGCGACTTGCGCATGTGATCGGCGATGCCGCGTCGCATCGCGGACACCGGCTCGAGCTGCTCACCCGGCTGCGCCTCGGCAGGCGGCGCCGGCGGCGCTGCGGCCGGCTTCGGCGGTGCCGTCGGTGCGGGGGCTTGCGGCGCGGCCGCAGGAGCCGGAGCTGCCTGTTGCGGCTGCGCTGCCGGTTGCTCCTGCTGCGTCTGGCCGCCGCCTTCGATGAAGCCGAGGATGTCCTTCTTCGTCACGCGGCCGCCGCGGCCGGTGCCGGAGATCTGGTTCGGGTCGACGTTGTGCTCGGCGGCGATCCGCGCGACGACCGGCGAGACGAACGTCCCGGCGCTGCCGTTGCCGCCGCCGCCGTGGTCTGCGGCCGCGATCGGCTGCGGCGTCTCCGCGGGCGACGGCGCGTCGGCCTCCTGTGCGGCCTCCTGCGTCGCCGGCGCCGGCGGCGGCTCCTCCGCCTGCGGCGGCGCGGCGCTCTCCGCGGAGCCGCCGAGCGCAGCTCCACCAATCTGGCCGAGCTTCGTCCCGACGTCGACGGTCTCGCCCTCCTGGACGAGGATCTGCGTCAGCGTCCCGGACGCCGGCGAGGGAACCTCCGTGTCGACCTTGTCGGTCGAGATCTCGAGCAGCGGCTCGTCGGCGTCGACGTGCTCGCCCTCGTTCTTCAGCCAGCGGGTGATCGTCCCCTCCGAGACGGACACGCCCATCTGCGGCATCACGACGTCGGTTGCGGTCTCCGTGGCCATTGCTCTCCTTTAGTACGCCGCGAGCTCGCGAAGACCCTGCACGACGTCTTCGACCTGCGGGATGTATGCCTTCTCCAGCGGCGGCGAGAACGGGACGGGCGTGTCGGGCGCGGTGATCCGGCGCACCGGCGCGTCGAGATCCTCGAACGCCTCCTCGGCGACCGTCGCCGCGATCTCGGCGCCGAAGCCGCCGGTGTGGGTGTCCTCGTGCAGGACGAGCAGCTTCGACGTCTTCCGAACGGATTCGAGCACCGCGGCCTTGTCCCACGGCATCACCGTGCGCAGGTCGACGATCTCGACCGAGACGCCGTCGCCCTCGAGCTGCTTCGCCGCATCGTCGGCGGTGTAGACCATCGCGCCCCACGTGACGACCGTGATGTCGTCGCCCTCGCGGTGCGTGCGCGCCTTCCCGATCGGCGTCGTGTAGCGCCCCTCGGGCACCTCGGCCTTGATCCGCCGGTACAGGTGCTTGTGCTCGAAATAGAGAACCGGGTTCGGATCCTCGATCGCGCTGATCAGCAGGCCCTTCGCGTCCTCGGGGGTCGAGGGGCACACGCACTTCAGGCCGGGGATGTGCGCGAAGGACGACTCCGGGTTCTGCGAGTGGAACGGGCCGCCGCTGAAGCCGCCGCCCGACGGCAGCCGCAGCACGATCGGCACCGGTGTGCCGGCGCGCCAGCGCTGCTTCGCCGCGATCGTCACGAGATGGTCCCACGCGCACGACACGAAGTCGGCGAACTGCATCTCGGCGACGGGACGCATGCCCATCATCGCCGCGCCCGTCGCGGCGCCGAGGATCGCGGTCTCGGCGAGCGGCGCGTCGATCACGCGCCACGGCCCGAACTCCTCCTGGAAGCCGAGCGAAACCTTGAACGCGCCGCCGTAGACGCCGACGTCCTCGCCGATCAGGAACACCTTCTCGTTGCGGCGCATCTCGGTGCGCAGCCCGTCCGAGATCGCCTGGAGATACGTGAGCTCGGCCATGGCTACTTGTGATGCGGCGTGTCGAGGTCCTCGGGCGTTGCGTACACGCCCTCGAGCAGCGTCGCCGGATCGGGCATCGGCGACGCCTCCGCGCGCTCGAGCGCCGAAGAGAGCAGCCGCTTGACCGCGGACGTGATCTCGTCCTCGTCCTCGTCGCTCATGCCGACGTTGTCGCGCAGCCAGCTCCGGAACCGCTCGACGGGATCGTTCTCCGCCCAGCGCTCGAACATCACCTTCGGGACGTAGAACGCGTCGTCGTGCACCGCGTGCCCTTCCATGCGGAGCGTCAGGTTCTCGATCAGCGTCGGCCCGCCGCCGCTGCGCGCCTTCTCGATCGCGCGCTTCGCCTCGCGGTAGACCGCGAGCACGTCGGTGCCGTCGACGACGACGCCGTCGAAGCCGTACGCCTGCGCACGGTCGGCGACGTGCTCCGTCGCGAACTCGAGGTGCGTCGGCGTCGAGTACGCCCACTGGTTGTTGTCGCAGATGAAGACGACCGGCAGCTTGCGCGTGCCGGCGAGCGTCATCGCCTCGTGCGTGTCGCCGCGCGCCGACGCGCCCTCGCCGAACCAGCCGATCGCGACGCGCCGTTCCTCCCGGATGCGGAACGCGAGCGCGCAGCCGACCGCGACCGGCAGCATCGCCGGCAGGTGGCTGACCATCGCGAGCAGCCCGAGCTGCGCGTCCGCCATGTGCACGTTGCCGTCGCGCCCGTGCGTCGGGCCGTCCTGTCGCCCCATGTACTGCGCGAAGACACGCCACGGCTCGACGCCGCGCGTGATGTGCACGCCCATGTCGCGGTGCAGCGGCGTGCCGACGTCGTCCTGCCCCATCGCGGTGGCGACGCCGACCGACGCCGCCTCGTTGCCGCGGCCGGTGTAGAACGACCCCGGGATCTTGCCCTGCCGGTAGAGGATGTGGCCGCGCTCCTCGACGCCGCGCGTGATCAGCATGTTCCGGTAGACGCCGAGGAGGTCTTCGCGGTCGAGGCCCGCTTCCTTGACCTCGTGGAGTGAGCCGACGGGTTCGGCCTCGCGTGCGATCGCCATGGGTCGAAGCCTAACGACGCCAGTCGTGGGCGTCGCCGATCGCGCGGAGCCGTGCGCGGGTCTCGTCGTCGCAGAGCGCGCCCGCCACCCCGGCCTCGTAGGCGGCGCGTGGCGAGACCCCCAGCGACGCCGCCGCCTCGTAGTCGCGCGAGAGATCGGTGTCGAACATCGCCGGGTCGTCGGTCGAGATCGAGCAGCGGACGCCCGCCGCGACGAGCCGCGGCAGAGGATGGTCGGCGAGCGACGCGACGGCGCCGGTACGGAGGTTCGAGAGCGGACAGACGTCGAGCACCGTCCCGCGGCCGGCGAGCTCGCGCACGAGGCCCGGGTCCTCGTCCGCCCGGATCCCGTGGCGCAGGCGGTCGGCCTGCAGCGCCTCGAGCGCGCCGCGCACCGACGCAGGGCCGGCGACCTCGCCCGCATGCGGCACCGAGCCGAGCCCGCGCGACTTCGCTTCTGCGAAGACCTCCTCGTACGGCTCCGGCGGGAACTCCGCCTCGAGGCCGCCGAGGCCGACGCCGACGACGCCGCGGTCGCGATAGCGCGCGCTCCACTCGACCGTCGCGCGTGCCTCCTCCTGCGTGAACCCGCGCGGGATATCGGGCGTCAGCCGGATCTCGACGCCGTGCAGCTCCTTCGCCTCCTGCACGCCGTTGCACACGCCGTCGAAGATCTGCTCGTACGCGACGCCGCGGCGGACGCGCTCCGCCGGCGAGAAGATCCCTTCGAGATAGACGGCGCCGTGCGACGCCGCCTCGGCGGCGTAGTCGACGACCATCTGGCGGAAGTCGCTCTCGGTCTGCAGCGCGTTCGTCGTCAGGATCCACACCTCGATGAAGTGCCGGAAGTCGCGGAAGCGATACAGCTCTTCCAGGTTCTCCGGGAGCGCGTAGTCGTTCCGCGTCGCGATCTCCCGCAGCGTGTGGGCGCGCACGGTTCCCTCGAGGTGCACGTGCAGCTCGATCTTCGGAAAGGTCAACGGTTCGCCTCGTTGTCGAGCCAGCGCCCGACGACGAGCGACATGAACTCCGGCTGCGGCTCGAAGCCCAGCGACGCATAGACGGCCTGCGCGTCGTCGGTCTGCAGTCCGATGTGCTGCCCCGGCACCTGCTCGGCCAGCGTCCGGACGAGCGTCGAGGCGATCCCGCGCCGCCGGTACGGCGTGAACGTCCACACATCGAGCAGGTACGCGTTGCAGACGCCGTCCGAGAGGAGGCGCGCCATGCCGATCACGCGCGTGCCGTCGCGAGCGAACGCGACGTGCTGCGAGTGCTCGAACGAGCGGCGCAGCGCGTCGGGGGAGCGGCCGTTGTCGAAGTCGTCGGCGGCGAGGTCGGCCTTCGCCTGCGCCCAGTCGATCCCGTCGAGCGAGCGGTCGAAGCGGACTGTCATTACGCTCAGCGTATGGGCAAGGCCGCGGACTGGCTGCGCGAGGAGCGCCGCAAGGTGCTCGGCGACTGGGTGGCGTTCTGCACCACGTGCGGAGCCGCGCGGCGCTGGTTCGAGCAGTTCGAGGCGGAGCTGCCCGACGACTGCCCGCAGTGCGGCGGCGTGCTGCTCCGTCGCTGCCCGAGCTGCAACGCGCCGTTCTCGTCGATCGCCGTCGTCGACTGCGAAGAGTGCGGTCAGCCGGTCAGATCCGAGAAGCTGTTCGGCTCTCCAATCAGGCGGAGCTAAGGCGCAGCCTTAGAGATCGAACCAGAGTGAGCGACTGTGTCGCGCGGCCGCGCTATGCGGCGCATCTCCCTGCGTCCTTGCGCTGCACTCGCCTATCGCGACCGCTCGACGAGCGTCCTTCTGGTTCGATCTCTTAGCGACGGGCCCTCCCAGGGCCGCCCGCACGACGAGCCCTACTGCACGCAGTTCCTGTTCAAAAGCCCTCGCCGAGGAAGCTCGGCGCGACCGGACCGGTGAGGATCTGTGAGAACCGGATCACGGTCACCTCGTCGTCGACGCCGACGTCGCGGTTGTAGAGCTGCGAGAGGAACTGCGCCATCTCGTCGGTGCGGCGGATCTCCGGGTTGTCGTGCTCGATCTCGCGCGGTGACAGCTCGCCGAGCGTCTTCACCTCGACCTTGTCGATCACCGCGTCGAAGATCCGCTCGCGCGGGCTGTAGCGGTTGCCGCACAGCACCTGCACGATCATCCCCTTCTTGTACTTCCCGGACTTGTCGCCGAGCCGGATCGTCGCCGACTTGCGCCCGGTCCGCAGCTGGTCGGCCACCATGGGCGAGTAGAAGTTGAGCGCGTACATCCCCGTGCCGGTCAAGCGGCGGAATCATAGGGGACTACGGGCTCGACGTGGCTCCTCGAGACTTCGCGCGGCGACGTGCACCCGAGCAGCCCGAGGCCGAGCTCGAGCTCGCCGCGCAGCAGCGATAGGACGCTCGCGACGCCGGCCTCCCCGTCGACGGCGAGGCCGAAGGCCAAGGCCCGGGCGGCGAAGGCCGCCCGCGCGCCGAGCGCGAGCGCCTTCAGCACGTCCGCGCCGCGGCGGATGCCGCCGTCGACGTACACCTCGGCGCGGCCGCCGACGGCGTCCGCGACCTCGGGCAGCGCGTCGAGCCCAGCCGCGACGTGGTCGAGCTGCCGGCCGCCGTGGTTCGACACCCAGACCGCGTCGGCGCCGTGCTCGACCGCGAGCAGCGCGTCTTCGCGCGTGAGGACGCCCTTGACGACGAGCGGAAGGCCGCACTCGGCGCGCACCCACTCGAGGTCGCGCCACGTGAGGGCCGGCGTCGTCTCGAACAGGCTCGCGTACGGGAGGGCGAGGTCGCGCGGCGGATTGACGAAGCCGAGCCGCAGGTCGCGCTCGCGCCGGCCGACGTACGGCATGTCGACGGTGAGCACGACCGCGCCGTAACCGGCCTCGCGCGCCTCGGCGATGTGGTCGAGCGTTCGCTGCCGGTCGCGCAGGACGTACAGCTGGAGCCAGCGCGGCCCGCTCGACGCGGCCGCGATCTCCGCATGCGTCGACGTCGTCAGCGTCGAGACGACGAACAGCGCGCCGGCGGCCGCAGCCGCGCGCGCCGTCTCGCACTCGCCCTCCGCCGCGATCAGCCGCTGCATCGCGAACGGCGCGATCCCGAGCGGCATCGACACCGGGGTTCCGAGGAGGGTCGTCTCGAGCGCGACGGCGCTGACGTCGACGAGCATCCGTGGCCGGAACCGCCAGCGGGAGTAGGCGGCGACGTTGGCCCGCAGCGTCACCTCGTCGCCGGCCCCGCCGGCGAAGTAGCACCAGACGTTCTCGGGAACCCGGGCCTCGGCGAGCCGCTCGAAGTCGGCGACGCAGACGGGCTCGCTCACGCGCCGAGCCTAGCGAGTGCCTGCTTCGCCATCTCCCGTTCACCGCCGTAGGCGAGCAGGCCGGGCGCCTCGTCGAGCGGCAGCCAGCGGGCGTCGGCCACCTCGATCCGCATCCGCTCCTCGATCTCCCCGAGGCGGCCGCGGCCGGCGGCGAGGAGGTAGAAGCTGACGACCTTGAAGACGCGGAGACCGGTCTGCCGCGTGTAGGTGTACTTCACGTCGCCGAGCTTCTCGACGAGCCTGCCGTGGACGCCGGTCTCCTCCCAGACCTCGCGGACGGCGGTCTCCGCCGGCGTCTCGCCCGGGTCGAGGTTGCCCTTCGGGAGGGCCCAGACGCCCTCCTTCTTGCCCTGCGGGCGGATCGCGGCGAGGTGCGGCCTCCCCTTGATCCGCCTGATCAGGACGCCGCCTGCGCTGAACTCACGTTCCAATTTGCGCGCCTTTCATCTGCCCGTATAATGGGCCCTGGCACTCTCCGCTTGAGAGTGCCGACACCAAGACCCAGGAGGAAGTTGAATGAACCTGAAGCCGCTTGGTGACCGCCTGATCGTCGAGGTCCTCGAGGAGGAGGAGACGACGAGCAGCGGCATCGTGCTTCCGGATACCGCGAAGGAGAAGCCGCAGCGCGGCCGCGTCCTCGCGGTCGGCCCGGGCAGCCGGGACGACAACGGCAAGTTCGTCGCAATGGACCTGGAGGAGGGCGACGAGGTCGTCTTCTCCAAGTACGGCGGCACGGAGATCAAGGTCGGCGTCGACGAGTACCTGATCCTGCGCGAGAGCGATGTGCTCGCGAAGGTCGTCGGGACCCGTGAGCCGGCCGGTGCAACCGCGTAGTTCACAGGAGGGCTGAAAAGCACATGGCTCACAAGGAGCTGAAGTTCAACGAGGATGCACGGCGGGCGCTCCAGCGCGGCGTCGACACCCTCGCCGACGCGGTCAAGGTCACCCTTGGCCCGAAGGGCCGGTACGTCGTGCTCGACAAGAAGTTCGGCGCGCCGACCATCACGAACGACGGCGTCACGATCGCCCGCGAGATCGAGGTCGAGGACGTCTTCGAGAACCAGGGCGCGCAGCTCGTCCGCGAGGTCGCAACGTCGACGAACGACGTCGCCGGCGACGGCACGACGACCGCGACCGTCCTCGCGCAGGCGATCGTCCGCGAGGGCCTGAAGAACGTCTCGGCCGGTGCGAATCCGATGGGGCTCAAGCGGGGCATCGAGGCGGCCGTCGAGGCCGTCGTCGAGAACCTGAAGGCCGCGTCGAAGCCGGTGTCGGGCAAGGAGGACATCGCGCGCGTCGCGACCGTCTCCTCGCGCGACCGTGAGATCGGCGACGTGATCGCCGACGCGATCGAGAAGGTCGGCAAGGACGGCGTCGTGAACGTCGAGGAGGGCCAGACCCTGGGCCTCGAGCTCGAGTTCACCGAGGGCATGCAGTTCGACAAGGGCTACCTGTCGCCGTACATGATCACGGACGCCGAGCGCATGGAGGCCGTCCTCGAGGAGCCGTACATCCTGGTCGCGAACCAGAAGATCGGCGCCGTCAAGGACCTCCTGCCCGTGCTC
>DASXWV010000042.1:0-120844 GCA_036503495.1 Gaiellaceae bacterium | reverse complement strand
CGTCGGCGGCTTCGCCGCCGGCGCTTCCAGCCGCACGCCACGTGATCAACCTGCGGAACGACGGCGCGCTGCCGTTCCTCGCCGACGACGCGGTCGTCGAGGTTCCCGCGACGGTCGGCCCGGGCGGCGTGTGGGCCGCGCCGCTGCCGGAGCTGAGCGCGCTCGAGCGCGGGCTCGTCGCGCACGTCTCCGCGTACGAAGATCTTGCGCTCGAGGCGGCGCTGCACGGCGGGCGCGAGCGCGTGTTCCGGGCGCTGCTCGCGCACCCGCTCGTCGGCCAGGCGGAGCTCGCCGACGATCTCACCGACCGGCTGCTCGCCGCGAACAAGCAGTTCCTCGAATGGGCGTAGTGCTCGGCGTCGACGGCGGCAACTCGAAGACGGACGTCGTCCTCGCGGCCGCGGAGGGGGAGCCGCTCGCCTACGTCCGCGGCGGCGGCAGCAACTCGCACGCGGCCGGGGGCGCTGCGCGGGCCGTCGAGGTGATCGCGTCGCTCGTCGACGGGCTCCCGTTCGAGCCGCCGGCCGAGCGCGGCGTCTTCTTCCTCTGCGGCGCCGACGTGCCGAGCGACATCGAGGAGCTGCAGCAGGAGGTCGACGCGCGCGGCTGGACGCGCGACGCGACCGTCGAGAACGACACGTGGGCGCTGCTCCACGCCGGCACCGACCGGCCCGACGCGATCGCGGTCGTCTGCGGCGGCGGCATCAACTGCCTCGGCCGCAGCAGCGCCGGGCGGATCGCGCGCTATCCGGCGCTCGGCTGGGAGACCGGCGACTGGGGCGGCTCCGAGCCGCTCGGGCGCGAGGCGCTCTACCACGCGAACCGCGCCGCCGACGGGCGCGGCGAGCAGACGGTTCTCGTCGAGCTGATCGAGTCCCACTTCGGCAAGCCGGTGATCGAGGTCGGCGCCGACGTCCACTACAAGCGCATGCCGCAGTCGCGCCTCGGCGAGCTCGCGCCGGCCGTCCTCGCCGCGCGGGACGACGACGCGGTCGCGCACGCACTCGTGCAGCGCCTCGCGGGCGAGATCGTCCTGCTCGTCGAGCGCGCGCTCCGCGACCTCGAGCTCGACGACGCCGACGTCGTGCTCGGCGGCGGCATGCTCACGCGCGGCGGCGGCCTCTTCGAGCTCGTCGCCGACGTACTGCCGTTCGAGCCGGTCGCGCTCGAGCTGCCCGCCGTCGCGGGTGCCGTCCTCGCGGCGCTCGACGGCGACGCGCGCGCCCGCTTCCGCAGCGCCTTCGCGACATGGACGCCCGATGGCTGAGGTGCGGCGCTTCGCGGACGCCGGCGAGCTCGGCCGCACCCTCGCCGCGGAGATCGCGGCGGCAAGACCGACGCTGCTCGGCTGCCCCGGCGGCCGCAGCCTGCGCACCACCTACCGTGCCCTCCCCGACCTTCCGGAGACGACGATCGTGATGATGGACGAGTACGTGCCCGTGCCACCGCCGTCGGCGCACTACAGCTGCCGCGGCTTCGCCGAGCGGGAGATCCGCGGCGGCGACGTCTGGCTTCCCGACCCCGACGAGCCCGCCGCGTACGACGAGCGGATCGCCGCCGCGGGCGGGGTCGACATCTTCCTGCTCGCCTGCGGCGCGAGCGACGGCCACGTCGCGATGCTGGGGCCGGGTGCGCCGCGCGACGGACGGACGGCGGTCGTCGAACTCGCCGAGACGACGCGGCGCGACAATCTCAGAACCTTTCCGGAGTTCGCGTCGATCGACGACGTGCCGACGCACGGCGTCTCCGTCGGTTTGCAGACGATCGCCGACGCGCGTGCGCTGCGCCTCGTCGTCCACGGCGACGACAAGCGCGACGCGATCGAGCGGCTACTGACGCTCGAGACGTTCGATCCGGAGTGGCCCGCGAGCATCGTGCACGATCACGACGACGCAGAGATCCTCGTCGCATGATCGCGCGCGAGAACGGCACCTACGCGATGGTGGCGATGGACCAGCGCGAGTCGCTGCGGACGATGTTCCGCGACCACGGCCACGACGACTCCGACGAGCGGGTGCGGATGTTCAAGGCCGCGGTCGCGCGCGAGCTCGCGCCGCATGCATCCGGCTTCCTGATCGAGCGTGAGTTCGTCGAGGACGTGCGGCCGTACGTCCCGCGCGGCCTGATCCTCGCCGTCGACCTCCTGGAGCAGGAGCGCGGCGGGATCGTCGAGGACACGCGACTCGACGAGATCGACGCCGTGCCCGACGGCGTCGCCGCGCTGAAGCTGCTCGTCATCTGGCGCGACGACGACCGGCGCCGCGAGCGGATCGAGATGTGCGAGCGGTTCGCCGCGCTGGCCGAGCGCCACGGCGTCCTCTCCGTGCTCGAGCCGATCGTGCGCGAGGACCACCAGATCGTCGACGCCGCGCGGGAGCTCGGCGCGACGCGGCCGTCGCTCTACAAGTGCCAGGCGCCGCGGAGCGGTGACGTGGTCGCGCGCTGCCGCGAGATCACCGCCGTCCTGCCGGTGCCGTGGGTCGTCCTCTCGCAGGGCGTGCCGTTCGACGAGTTCCCGCAGGCGGTCGAAGACGCGTGCAAGGGCGGTGCGCGCGGCTTTCTCGCGGGACGTGCGCTCTGGTCGAACACGCTCGCCGCCGACGACCCGACCGAGCTGCTGCGCACGCAGTCGGTGCCGCGGCTGCACGAGCTGATCGAGATCGTGGATCGATACGCATGAAGATGCGCGGCGTCATCGAGGGCTTCTACGGCACGCCGTGGTCGCATGCCGAGCGGCTCGACCTGATCCGCTTCTGCGCGCAGCACGGCCTGAACACCTGGGTGTACGCGCCGAAGGACGACCCGTACCACCGCAAGCTCTGGCGCGACCCGTATCCCGAGCAGGAGCTCGCACAGCTCGGCGAGCTCGTGGCGGAGTGCGCGCGCGTCGGCGTCGACTTCGCGTACGCGATCGCGCCGGGGATGGACATCTGCTACTCGCACGAGGCGGAGTGGGAGAAGCTGCGCGCGAAGATCGAGCAGGTCAGGACGGTCGGCGTCGTCCACTTCCAGCTGCTGTGGGACGACGTCGAGCACAAGCTGTACTGCCCCGAGGACGAAGCGCTGTACGGCAACGCGGAACGTCCGACCGGTGCGGCGCAGGCGCCGTTCAGCAACCGGTTCGCGCGCGAGATCGAGCAGCCGGGGCCGCTCGTCGTCTGCCCGATGGCGTACGCGGCGACGGGCGACGGGCCGTACCGGCGCTGCTTCCGCCCGGAGCTCGATCCGAGCATCGTCCTCTACTGGACGGGGCCGGAGGTCGTGTCGCTCGCGATCCACCGCGACGAGCTCGACATGAGCGTCCATCGCTACGCCGGCCACGAGCACCTGCTCTGGGACAACTTCCCGGTCAACGACTGGGACACGACGATCCTCCACCTCGGCCCGCTGCGCGGCCGCGACCCGAACCTCGCGCACGGGAAGCTGCGCGGGATCATCGCCAACGCGATGGTGCAGGCGGTGCCGTCGAAGCTCGCGCTCGCGACCGTCGCCGACTGGGCGCGCGACCCGTTCGCATACGACCCGCTCGAGTCGTACGAGCGCGCGCTGGGCGACCACGGGGCGGAGGTGCTGGAGGCGCTCGGCGAGCCGGCGGACGACGTCGAGGCGCCGGACGACCTCGCGGCGGTGTGCGAGCTGCTGAAGCTCGGCGTCACGGCGCCGGTCGGCGCGGCGCTGCTGCGGCCCTACGTGTGACCGACGTCGCGGTCTTCCGCGCGACGGGCGCCGGCGTCGCCGCGGCGGTCGCGGCACACGAGGCGGGCGCCGCCGTCGCGCTCGTCGAGCCGACGTCGCACATCGGCGGCATGGTCACGGGCGGGCTCTCGTGGACGGACGTCGGCGACGCGCGCGTGCTCGGCGGCTTCGCGCGCCGCTTCTACGACGCGGCGACGTACTTCCCGGAGCCGCACGTCGCCGAGTCGATCCTCAGCGGCATGCTCGACGGCGTCGACGTGGTCCAAGAGCTGCCCGACGCCGCCGTCTACGTCGACGCGTCGTACGAGGGCGACCTGCTAGCCGCCCGCGGCGTGCCGTTCGCGGTCGGACGCGAGGCTCAGTCGCTGTACGGCGAGCGCTGGGCGGGACGGCAGCCCGCGTACCGGCCGTCGAAGCACAACTTCGACGTGCTGCTCTCGCCGTACGCGGACGACGGCTCGCTGCTCCCGCACGTCGTCGACGATCCCGAGGAGCGGCTCGGCGACGGCGACGGCGCCCTGATGGCGTATCAGTTCCGCGTCTGCTTGACCGACCGCGATCCGATCCCGTTCGGGGAGCCCGAGGGCTACGACCCCGCCGAGTTCGCGCTCCTCGACCGCTACCGCGACGCGCGGCCGGACGCGACGCTGATGGGCCTCGTCCACGACCTCCTGCCGAACGGCAAGTGCGACGTCAACTCGATCGGGCCGTTCTCGCTCAACGTGCTCGACGGCTCGAACCGCGACTACCTCGACGGCGACCGCGACGGTGTGCGCGCGCACCACCTCGCCTACACGCAGCGCTTCCTCTACCACGTCGCGCCGGACGGCTGGGGGCTGTGCAGCGACGAGTTCGTCGACACCGGCGGTTGGCCGCACCAGCTGTACGTGCGCGAGGGCCGCCGCCTGCTCGGCGACTACGTGCTCACCGAGCACGACCTCGTCGAGTCGCGTCCGCACGACGACGTCGTCGCGCTCGGCTCCTACAACATCGACATCCGCGAGGTCGTGCGGACGTGGCGGCTGCTGCCCGAGTTCACGCCGGCGCCGGCCGTCTTCAACGAGGGCTATCTCTCGGTGCCGGTGTTGCCGTATCCGATCCCGTACCGCTGCCTGACGCCGAAGCGCGAGGACGCGTCCGACCTGCTCGTCCCCGTCGCCCTCTCGGCGAGCCACGTCGCGTATGCATCCGTGCGCATGGAGCCGACGTGGATGATGCTCGGCCAGGCGGCCGGCCTCGCTGCCGCGCAGGCTGCCCGCCGCGGCGTCGCCGTGCAGGATGTCGACGTCGAGCAGCTGCAACGACAACTCCGAGACGAAGGACAGGTGCTCTCCCTTTGACGATCAGCTTCATGACCGCGAACTACGTCGCCCGCGAGGTCGGCTACGCGATGCACGGCTGGGGCCACGGCGACCGGACGACGAACGAGGCGTTCGCACCGCTCGAGACGTACGGCGACAAGCTCGAGGCGCTCCTCGCCGACGTCGCCGGGCTCGGCTTCGACGCCGTCGACATCTGGGGCGCGCATCTCAGCCCCGACTGGGCGACCGACGAGCATGTCGCGATCGCGCAGGAGACGCTCCGACGGCACGGGCTGACCGTGACGACGTACGCGACGTGGGTCGGCCCCGGCAACGTCGAGCGCTCGTGCGAGCTGACCCGTGCGCTCGGCGCGTCGATCATCGGCGGCGGCTTCTCCGGCGAGCCGCAGGCGCTCGCGCCGACGCTGGAGAGGCACGGCGTGCGCCTCGGCATCGAGAACCATCCCGAGCGGACGCCGCAGGAGGTGCTCGCCAAGATCGCGGCCGGCGGCGAGCTGTTCGGCGCGACCGTCGACACCGGCTGGTGGGGAACGCAGGGCTACGACGCCGCGCGGGCGATCGAGGAGCTCGGCGAGCACGTGCTGCACGTCCATCTGAAGGACGTGCTCGCGGTCGGCGAGCCGCACGAGACGTGCCGGTGGGGCGAGGGCGTCGTCCCGATCGAGGAATGCGTCCGCGTCCTGCAAGACAACGGCTACGCCGGCGCGATCGCCGTCGAGCACGAGCCGGAGACGTTCGACCCGACCGACGACGTCGGGGCGATGCGCGAGCAGCTCGCGGGATGGCTGTCGTGAAGGTCGCGATCGTCGGCGCGGGCGTGATCGCGCAGCGCTACGCCGAGCGGATCGGCGAGGTCGAGCTCGAGCTCGTCGGGGCGACCGATGTCGTCCCCGGGCGCGCGGAGGCGCTCGTCGCCGCGCACGGCGGCACGGCCTACGCGACCCTCGACGAGCTGCTCGCCGATCCCGAGGTCGAGACGGTGATCAACCTGACGATTCCGGCGACGCACGTGCCGGTGACGAAGGCGGCGCTCGAGGCGGGCAAGCACGTGCACACCGAGAAGCCGGTCGCGCTCCGCGCCGGCGAGGCGCACATGCTCGCGGCGCTCGCGCGCGAACGAGGCGTCCGGCTTTCGAGCGCCCCCGCGACGCTGCTCGGCGAGGCGCAGCAGACGGCGTGGAAGCTCGTCCGCGACGGGGCGGTCGGCGACGTCAAGGTCGTCTACGCCGAGGCGAACTGGGGCTGGATCGAGCGCTGGCATCCGGAGCCGGAAGGCCTGTACCTGTCGGGGCCGCTCGTCGACGTCGGCGTGTATCCGCTGACGATCGTCACCGCGATGTTCGGGCCGATCCGCCGCGTCACCGCATACGCGACGACGATCGAGCCGGTGCGCACACGCAAGGACGGCGGGCGGTTCACGCTCGAGACGCCCGACTTCTGGGTCGCCGCGTGCGAGCACGAGAGCGGCGTGCTGACACGGCTGACCGCGTCGTTCTGGGTGCGGCCGGGCAAGCAGCGTGGGCTCGAGTTCCACGGCCCGAACGCTGCGCTGTGGCTGCCGACGTGGGCGGAGTCGAACTCGCGGCTGCAGCGCACCGAGAACGGGGAGGAGTACGAGGACCTACCGCTGCTGCGCGAGCCGTACGACGGCATCGACTGGGCGGCGGCGCTCATCGACCTCGCCGAGGCGATCCGCGACGAGCGACCGCACCGCATGGGCGCCGAGCACGCCGCGCATGTTGTCGACGTGCTGAACGCGGCCGACAGATCGCGGCGCGAGGGCGGCCCGGTCGAGCTCAGCTCGAGCTTCGAGCCGCCGCCGCCGCTCGACTGGGCTCGTTGAGCAGCACCTCGCCGCTGATGCAGGTGACGGTCGCGCCGCCGATCCAGAACGTCCCGTCGTCGTCGCGCGCAACATGCACGCGACCGCTCGTCTGCGACGCGACGTAGGGGAAGGTGACGCGGCGGGTGTCGGCGAGCCACTGGGCGACGCCGGCGTTGAGGCTGCCGGTCACGGGATCCTCGGCGGTCGAGCCGCCGCGCGGGAAGAACGCACGGACGGTGACGTCGTCGCCGTCGACCGCGCAGACGCCGAGGTCGAGGCGCACGTTCGACGGCTCGAGCGCGCGGACCGCGTCGCCGCTTCGCAGCAGCGCGCAGACCCAGCCCGGCCCGTTGTCGAGCCACGACGCAGCGACGATCTCCGCGCGCGCGATGCGCAGCGAAGCGGCGATCTCGTCGACGATCTCCGCCGTCGGCGGTTCGTAGCGGAGAAGCGGGGGAGCCGCGAACGCGAGGCCGACGTCGCCGCCGCGGCGAATGCGCACGAGGCCGGCGCCGCACTCCTGCACGACTGTGCCGGTATCGCGCGGCACACCGCCTGCCTCGAGCCACGCGTGGCAGGTGCCGAGCGTCGGGTGTCCCGCGAAGGACAGCTCCGCCGACGGCCGGTCCGGCGTCGCGGCGGCGCTCGTGAAGATCCGGACGCGGTAGTCGGCGGCCGGCGAGCTCGGCGGCAGCACGAACGTCGCCTCGGAGAGGTTCGTCCAGCGCGTGAAGCGCTCCATGTCGTCGGTCGTCAGTCCGTCGGCGTCGAGGACGACTGCGACGGGGTTGCCGGTGTAGGGCCCGTCGCCGAAGACGTCGACCTGGCGGAATCGTCCCACGACGCAATCTTGGCGACACCGCGCTTGCTCGGCCACCAGGTGCGCTGCCCGAGCGCCGCGAGCAGCGCGGGAATGAGCAGCGTCCGCACGACGAACGTGTCGATGATCACGCCGATGCCGATCGCGACCGCGAACTCGCGGAACGGCGCGATCGGCACGATCGCGAGCATCGCGAACGAGCAGGCGAGCGCCACGCCTGCGATCGAGATGGCGCGGCTCGCGCGCGGCACGGCGATGCGGATCGCCTCGCCGACCGTCCGGTCCTCGGCCTCCTGCCAGATGCGGCCGACGATGAACAGGTTGTAGTCCGTCCCGAACGAGAGCAGGAGGACGCCGACCGCGAGCGGGACGAAGTATGTGAAGTCGGACGTGTCGAAGAGGTCGCGGAACACGTACGTCGTCAGTCCGAAGGTCGCGGCGATCGCCAGCGCGCTGCTCGCGACGAGCAGCACCGGCGCGATCAGCGAGCGCAGGAAGAGCGCGAGCAGGACCAGGTTCACCGCGGCCGCGGCGAGCCCGACCCAGAGCAGGTCGTGATAGACGCGGTGCGTCGTCGCCTTCGCGAGCGCGGTGTCGCCGGCGTACTGCACCGACGCGCCCGACAGCCCGGCGTTCGCGAGCAGCCGCGGCATGGCGTGCTCGAGCGAGGTCAGGTCGTCGATCCCGGCGGAGCCGTAGGGGTGGTGTCGGAAGGCGACGTAGTAGCGGACGGCGTCGCCGCTCTTCGTCGTGAAGACCGGCTGGTACTTCTTCGGCAGCGGCGGCAGCCCGGCGCCGATCACGGCGCCGACCGACTCGTAGCGGCCGAGCTCGCGGACGAACCGGCGCAGGCTCTTCCGCCGCGCGCCGATGCCGGGCGCCTGCAGGACGATCTCCGTCGGCGCGACGATGCCGCCCGTGAAGCCGCGTTCGGCGTTGGCCGCGGCGCGGCTCGGCGGCGTCGAGTCCTGCAGGCCGCGGATCGGCGTCAGCGCGAGCCGCGTGAAGCCGAGCCCCGTGCACGCGGCGAGCAACGCCAGGGCGACGATCAGGATCGTCGGGATCGCAATCAGCCGCCGGCTCGTCCCGGCCGCGACGCCGCGGCGCAGCCCGGTGCCGATGCGCGTCAGCAGCGGATCCCTCCTCGGCCGGTCGGTGAGGCCCGGCCAGAAGAGGCGGCGCGAGAAGATCCGCATGCACGCGGGGACGAACGTGATCGAGACGCCGAGGCTGACGAGGACGACGACCGCCATTGCCGGCCCGAGGGTCTGGACGAAGCCGATGCTCGCGAGCCGGAGCGTCGCGAGGCCGGCCGCGACGATGATCCCTGCCGTGAAGATGATCGGCAGCATCTCGGCCGTCGCCTCCCGCGCCGCCTCCGCCGGCGCCTCGCCGGCCCGGACCCGGCCGCGCATGCCGGAGAGGAAGAACACCGAGTAGTCGGTGACGACGCCGAGCAGGAGCACGACCATGATCGGCTCGATCTGGTTCTGCAGCAGCAGCCCCTGCGTCTTCGCGAGCCACGCGACGACGCCGATCGAGATGACGTAGGCGATCGCGGCGGCGGCGAGTGTGACGAGCGGTGCGAGCAGCGAGCGCAGGTAGCCGCCGATCACCACCGCGACGAAGAGCACGGTCGCGAGCTCGACCCAGAGGAGGTTGTGATCGATCTCGTCCGACTGGGCGATCGAGCCCGGGATGAAGCCTGTCGCCTCCGCGACCGCGTTCGCGATCGAGACGGCGCGTGCGTACTGATACGCGTAGTTGCGCTGGTCGACGGGCGAGAGCGTGTCCGGGAAGCCGAGGAAGGTGATCGCCGTCGTCGACCGCTCGCGCGAGCCCGGCACGAGGCCGGTGGTGTTGATGTACGGCACCGCCTTCGAGCCCTTGGGAAATGCGTGCAGCTTGCCCTCGTCGAGCCGGAGCGCGAACCGTGCGATCCGCCGCTGCTGCGGCAGCTCGAGCCCGCCGGGGTCGCGCTGCACGACGGCGATCCGCGGCAGCAGCGACGAGCCGAAGAGACGCGCCGACTCGGCCTCGGCGCGCGCCGCCGGCGTGTCGTGGGGGAGGAGTGCCTTGACGCCGGCGTCGGGAAGCGACGAGACGCCCGGGAGGTAGCGCCATGACGCGAAGGCCGCCGCGACGAGCGCTGCGACGACGAGGAATCTCAGGCCGATGACAGCGGCGGCGACGGCACGGCTCACGGCGCGGGCTCCGGCCGCCGGACGAGCCACAGCGTGACGACGAACAGCACGAGCATCGGCACGGTCGGGACGATCGCGATCGCGACGCCGAGCAGCGTCGCGAGGTTGTCGACCGCCCCCGCGCTCGCGCGCCCGCTGCGGCGCGCGTCGATCCCCGCGGCGCTGACCTGGCTGCCGATGCGCGCGACGTCGCCGCCGACGAAGGGGATCGCGCGCAATCCCTGCAGCGCGTCACCCGTCTGCTGGACGGCGAAGCCGGACTTGACGACCGTCGTGCTGAGCCGGTGCAGCGTCCGCACCTCGTGCCACGTCACGACCCCGAGCACGATCCAGACGATCGTCCACGCCGCGACGAAGACGGCGAGCACGGTGACGAACGGTTTCCGCTGGAGCGCCCGGACCACGGCGCCGGGTATACCCGACGCGCGCGGGAAACCACGTCCGGAGGAGATCGCGGGAGTCGCGATCCCCTCCGGTGCTTCACAGCCGGCTCAGAAGTGCCAGAGCTCGGCGTTCCAGGCCGGGCCGGCGGCGACGGGGCTGTCGGAGTTCTCCATCCCCTTGACCGCCTTGCGGTAGATCAGGATCGACGGGTACGTGTAGAGCGGGAAGATCGGCAGGTCGTTCGAGAGCTGCGCGTCCACCTGCTCGTACTTCTGCTGCCGGCTCGCCGGGTTGAAGTCGACCGACGCCTGCTGCAGGAGCTTGTCGACCTTCTTGTTGCTGTACGACGTGTAGTTGCCGGGGCTGCCCGTCTTGTAGACGCCGTCGTTCGACGACGGATCCGGGCTGCCGAACACGTACGCGTACTCGGCGAGGTCGTAGTCGTGCGCCGGGAGCGTCTGCCCGAACAGCACGGAAGGGCCGGGCTGGAACTCGGGATTGATCTTGATCCCGACGGCCTGCAGCTGCTGCTGGAAGATGGCGGCGCTCGCGGCACGCCGCGAGTTGCCGGTCGTCGTGTACCACTTGAACTCGGCCTTCTGGCCGCCGCACGTCCAGTAGTTGCTGTTGTTCCGCGTCGGCGCCGACGGCCCGCCCGTGCAGTGTGCCTTGAGCAGCGCGACGGCCTTCTTCTGCGACGTCGCGTACTTGCCGAAGTGCGGGACCGCCGCCTTGCCGAGGATGTACTCGAGGCTGTTCAGCGGCTTCACGCCTGGCGCATAGCTGCTGAAGATCGCCTTGATCAGCGAGACGCGGTTGATCGCGAGCGAGATCGCCTGCCGCATCCAGAGGTTGCGCAGCAGCGGGTTGCCCTTGCTGCCGAGCTGGATGTCGATGTGTTCCATGATGTACGCGCGGTTCGTCTTGTAGACGAGCCCGGGCTGGCTCTTCAGCTCGCCGAGCGCGGTCTGCGGCGACGGGTATGCCGCATCGACCTCACCGGTCTTGATCGCCTGGATCTCGCTGTTCGTGTCGGCGTAGAACTTCCAGTCGATCTCGTTCAGCTGCGCCTTGTGCCCGTAGTAGCCCGGGTTCTTCTTGAGCGTCACGCCTTGGCCCTTCGTCCAGTTGGAGACGTAGAACGGGCCGTCGGAGACGGGCTTGCCGTCGGTGCCGCAGACGCAGTCGCCCCACAGTGAGTTCCAGTCGAGTCCGTTGATCGCGGCCGACGGGTAGACGAGGCCGAAGAGATCGCGATAGTCCGCGAACGCGCCGACCGCGCACGTCGCCTTGCTGAGTGCATCCGGCGAGCACGACTTCGTCCAGTGGAAGACGACCTCCTTCGGCCCCTTCTTCGTCGCGGACCCGATGTTGATGTAGCCGGTGTTCGAGGTGACCTGGTTCTTCGGGTCGACGAGCGCCTTCCACGTGTAGATGAAGTCGTCTGCGGTGACCGGCATCTTCTTCGAGCCCCACATCCAGTTCGCCGTCGGGCGGATCTTGATGTCGAGCGTGTTCCTGTCCGCCTTGACGCTCGTCGCGAGGTCGAGGTGGTACTCGCCGTTCTGGTCGATCACGTAGATGCCGCGGATCACCGGGGTGTTGCCCTCGTACACAGCCCACGCGGACGACTGTGTCGACTGCAGCCCGTTGAAGCCCGACGGATCCTGTTCGCCGGCGAAGACGAGGGTCCCTCGCGCCTTGCGAGCGGCGGGCGACCGCGGAACGTTCGCCCATGCCTGCGCGAACGGTGCGGCGCGCAGCGACGCGGCCTTACCGCGCGCCAGCTTTGCGGTGGCGGTCGCGGACGTCGATGCTGCGACGAGCGCAGCCGCGATCCCCGCGAACAACCAGAAACGTCTGTGCATCCATTCCCTCCGTTGCCGTTGTGGTAACGCGAGGTCAGTGTCGGCCGTGTTGTCCACGCGAGAAACGACAGTTCGTCGCTTCGCGACACACGATTCGACTATGTGCAGTCGCGCAACGCGCTTAGCGTGCGTCGTGCATCGAATGACCCACCCTCCTGTCTGCAGGAGCCGCGCGAGTGGGCGGAGACGAACGCCGCAGTCTCCGCCCCTTTCGCGGTTCAGGGTCGGTCGGTCTCGTCGCGTGCGAGCCACGGCAGCGCGCGCATCGAGACGATCACTTCGCGCGCGTCCGGTGACGGCTCGCGCTCGGGATGCCGGAAGTCCTCGACGAGCGCGAGGAAGCGCAGGCCGAGATCGAACGCCTCCTGCGCGGTCAGCCGCAGGCTGAACGTGCCGGTGAACGCCGCCTCCCGCCACTCCTTCGGCAGCGTGCCGCCGCTCTGCGCGAACCGCTCGAGCGTCTGCTCCTCGCGCGAGATGTGCAGGTGCCGCGCCGCCGTCTCGAGTGCGCGCTCCTCGGGCGTCTCCGCGTCCGTCGGGATGTAGAACCGTTGCGTCGCCCGCCACCACCGCTCCCGCCCGGTCGCGAGCTCGGGCGCCTCCTCGATCACGCCGGCATCGCCGAGGACGCGCAGGTGGTAGCTCGTCGAGCCGCTCGACTCGCCGATCTCGGCCGCCAGCTTCGAGGCGGTCGAGGGGCCGCCGTTCCGGAGCGCCTCGAGGATGCGCATCCGCAGCGGGTGGATCATCGCCTTGATCTGGGCCGCGCTCGCTCGGCTGTGAGACATGAGTAATTCGATCCCGTACTACGTTGCAAACTTTCTTTGCACCGTAGCGTCGTCTGAGGCGTGGAGTATCCCCTCTACGCCCGGGAGGCATCGTCCGAGGTCGCCTTCCCGGCTCGGCCGGCGTGGCCGGGGGTGGAGCTCCGGCACCTCGTCGCCTTCCAGGCGGTGGTCGCGGCGGGCTCGTTCATCGGCGCCGCGAACCGGCTCGGCTACACGCAGTCGGGGGTGAGCGCGCAGATCCGGACGCTCGAGCGGCTGATCGGCAGCCGCCTGATCGACCGGACGCGCGGCGCCCGCGGTGTCGCGCTGACGAAGGAGGGCGCGATCCTCCTTCGCTACGCGCGGGAGATCGTCGCCGGCTACCAGGCGGCCGCGGAGCACCTGCGCCGCGGCGCGCCCGCGCCGTCGCAGGCGCTGCGCGTCGGCACCTTCCGCAGCGCGTCGCTCGCGCTCGCAGCGCCCGCAGTCGCGCGCGTGACGGCCGACGATCCCGACTTCGCGATCTCGCTCGTCGAGGACGAGAACCCGGACGTGCTGTTGGCGCTGCTCGACGAGGGCGAGCTCGAGCTCGCGTTCGTCATCGCACCGGCGCCGAAGGAGTTCGAGACGCGCGTGCTGCGCCACGAGCGGTTCGTCGCGCTCGCCGCCGACGGCGTGATCCCGCAGCGGCGCCGCCTGCGGATCAGCGACCTGAGCGAGCAGCGCGTGCTCGTCGACGAGACGCCGACCGGCGCGATGCTCGGACAGGCCGCGCGCGACGCGGGCTCGCGCGCGATCACCGTCGTGCCCGACCACACGGTCGCCGTCGCACTCGCGCTGACGGGGCTCGGCGTCGCACTGCTACCCGAGCTGTCGGTGATTCCGGCCGTCGGTCTACGCGCGCTGCCGCTCGAGGACGAGCTGCCCGCGCGCGCGATCGGGCTCGCGTGGGCGTCGCGCCGTCCGCGCAGCGACCCGGCGCGCCTGTTCGTGCGGGCGGCGACGGCGGTCGCTCATCGCGACCGCATCGTCGCCCTACCGCCGACGCGGAGCGCCGGCGGTAGAGCAATGCGCGACTAGCCGTCCGAGGAACGTTCACCGCTCATGTGGCACGGCAACTCGAGTCAGTTCAGCGGCGAATACGTCGCCGCGGCCGGTCGCTGCGAGCGCTGCGAGCGCTGCGCTCGCCGCTTCGAGCCCGACGAGGATCTCGTCGATGTACGGGTGCTCGCCCTCCGGGACAGGCAGGCTTCGCAGACGCTCGCGCGCGGCCGCGAGCGCCGGCCCGCCGGCGTCGGCCGCCACGCCGTCCCGCGTGCCGTCGACCTGGCGGACCAGCTCGTGCTGTGCGTCCGGCAGCGCCTCGAGCGCGGCGACCGCGGCGCGGAAGTCGGCGAGGACGTCGCGCATCAGCGGGACGTAGCGGTGCCAGAACGGATGCGGGACTGGAAATCGCTCCGCGAGTCGATGCATCTCCGCTAGCAATTCGCCCGCCTCGAGATCGGCGTTCACACGCGCGCAGGTTAACGGGGGAGCGGGATAGCGACGACGATCGAGAGCCCGAGGCCGCCGCCGCCGCTCACGCGCGTGCGTGACGAGTCGACGCGGTAGAAGCGCTCGAACACGCGTGTCGCCTGGTCCTCCGTCAGTCCGGGGCCGAGGCGGTGACGCTCAGCTCGGCACGGCCGTCGACGCGATGGAGGCCGACGGCGACATGCGTGCAGGGTGGAGTGTGCGCGCGGACGTTCGCAAACAGGTTGTCGACGAGCAGGCTCATCCGCTCGGTCTCGCGCGTGATCCCGACATCGACCGGGCGAGGTCGTTGACCCGGTCGAACGGGGGGAATCGCTTGCAATTCGCGGCAATCTGCACCAGCATGGCCGCTCGACTGGCGTCCAATCCGAGGAGGGTACGAATGTTTTCGAGGCTGCGTCTTGCGGCAGCGGCTCTCGTAGTGGCTTCGCTCGTTGCGGCGGGCGGCGCAAGCGCAGCCGATCACGGCGCCGGCGCTCGCTTCCACATCGGAGTCACGCTCCATCTGTCGTTCACGGGCAATACGTGCGCCGGCTTTCCCGGCTTCGTCGTGTCCGGCGTCGGCAGCGCGCAGGGCGCCGACATCGGTCGAGCCCCCTGGGTGGGGACGGAGTGCGTTGCGGCGCTCGACACCGGACAGACCGTCGTGACCGCGCCCGACGGGTCGCAGCTTCGGCTCAGCTGGGTCTCGGAGGTTCTGTCCTACGACCCGGTCAGCGGTCTCGTCCACGCGGTCGGCGACTTCACGATCGACGGTGGGACCGGGAGGTTCGCGGACAGCACGGGCGGCGGGACGATCGACGCGAACGCGAACATCCTGACGCTGACGACGTTGCTCGACCTCGACGGCACGATCCAGCACGGCGGCGGAGGCTGAGTGAGTGGGCGCGGCTGGGATCGAACCAGCGACCCCTCGCGTGTGAAGCGAGTGCTCTCCCGCTGAGCTACGCGCCCGAGGACGGCAATTTACCTAAGAACGACCGGGCCCTCGGTCTCCCGAGGGCCCGACTGGTAGGGGTGACGGTCAGACGGCCCTGCCGAGGACGCTCACGCCGCCCTCATCCGCTCACGACCTGAGAGGTGCCGTTTGCGGCGGCGATTTTCGATTCTCGGCCGGCGGACGAGACCGCCGTTCGGATTCGCCGCTTGCCGACGCGCTGCTTCCGGTTGTCGGCTCGGCCGAAAGGCTGCGCCGACCCGGGCGTCATCGGTCAGGACAGAGCTAACGAGCATTGCAGGGTGGAGCGCTGCGGAGACCGCGCTCTCGGCAGCGCGGAACACCCGCCGGGCCCCTTCAAATGGCTCGCACCGGGTGCTACAAACGTAGGCGGTGTCAGAACCACGCTCCGGCCTGGTCTGTCCACGGTGTCTACGACCGGTGGACCCGGCTGACCCGAGCTTGGTGTCTGCCGGAAGCATCGAGACCACGCACGAGGAACCGACCCTGGGCTCCAGTCCGGCAGCGATCAACACGCGCCAGACGGTCGCGACCGTCGCGGCGACTAAATCGTTCTTTCATCCTGAGTGTTGGGTGCAGCAGCAGAGGCAGTACACGCGGCTCTCTTGAGCTGATCAGACGGAGGAGAGGGAGGTACGAAGATGGGGCATCGTTCGGGGCAACGGGAAACAAATCCGGTCGTAATCGCGAAAGGCGTTCTCAACGGCACGATCGCTTGGGACTGGAAGCGGAAGGGCTATTACTGGAAGTAGTCGCGGTGGTCGCGTTGGGCTGACCGACCCTCCCCACCAACGCCGGCACGTCGGCGCGCGCCGCGTCGAAGTCGTCGTCGCGCACCATCGATCCCTCAACTCGAGCGCGTGTAACCGCTCGTCACCTCGACGGCAGCGAGCAGCCGCTGCAGCACCGCTGCCTGCGCGCGTCGCCGCTCATCCCCCGCAGCCGGCGTCCGGATACTTGATGTTTACGACCGGCCGGTTCGCTTCGAGCGCCTGGAAGCACTGCTCGCACACGCCGGCGAGCGCGCTCATCGCATGATCGATCCACCGGTTGCGCGCCTTGTTGCCGACTGGGCCGAGTGCGACGTCGCGGAGGAATCGATCCGTCGCGCGGTTGATCGCGGCGTTGCCGCGGAGATGATCTTTCGTCGGCAGCTTCGCGGCGGCGCGGATCGCGGCGAGGTCGCGCCCGAGCGCCGCGAGGGATTTCGCGCGCGACCCGCGCACGCACGCCGCCGTCGTCGTCTTCGGTGCGGACAGCGTCGTTGCCGCCGACGGCGCTGCATCCTCCGCGGGCGGCGGGGGGACAGTGATCCAGCCGCGGTTCGGGACGCGGTCGACGCCGCCCTTCCACTTGGCGACGACGGCGACGTTGATCGCCGACGTCAGCAGCTGACCGCCCTGGCCCGGCCGATTGAAGAAGAGCGAGGCGTCGCGCGAGACCGTGATCGTCGTCGGGCTCCGCCGCGTCACGTCGGCGCGCTGCACGCCCTGCCCGAGCGACGAGATCCAGCTCATCAGCTTCCCGTTGAACAGCGAGACGATGTCGCGGCGGTCGGCGTGGCCGTCGACATCGACGTCGTAGAGCAACGAAAGACTCACGCCGCGGCGGAGCAGCGAGTCGCGCCACGGCTGCCTCGTGACGATCGTCGTCTCCAGCAGCGCGCCGCGCCGCGCCGACGAGACACGCGCGACGTCGAGCGGACCGGCGTCACGCGGGTCGCGCCCCGCGCCGATGTGTTGCGCGCCGACGACGACGCTCCGCTCGACGGTCTCGCTGACCGTCACCGTCCGCGAGGAGCCGGACTCGGTGGCACGGCCGACGATCACGCCCACGAGCAGCGCGGCGGCGCACCAGCCGACGACCGCGGGACGAGACACGCCCCGACACTAGCAATCGCGTTTGAGCGGTGTCGCCACCCAGGGGTGGCGGCGAGCCGAGTACATCTCCTCGGTCGGCGGCGGGAACGCAGGATCGGCGAAGGCGCCCACCGCGACGACGACGAGGTCGGGCTCGTCGGGCTCCGTATAGAAGACGGTCGACCCGCAGTCGGCGCAGAAGTGGAAGACGTGCTCCTTGCGGTCCTCCTCGTCGGAGATCCGCGAATAGTCCGTGAACCGGCCCGTCACCTCGACCTGCTCGGGCGCGAACGCCGCCTGGACGCCGAACGCGCTTCCCGTCCGCCGCTGGCAGGCGAGGCAGTGGCAGACCGAGACGACGAACGGCTCGCCGCTCGTCCGCAGACGAAGCTGCCCGCAGCTGCACGCGGCCTCGCGCTCGTTCATCGCCGCCGAAGCTACAAGATGCGCTCGCGCGCGCCGCCGTCGACTTCGCCCGCGACAGGACGTCAGCTGGGGCGAGCTGCACGTCGGCAGCCGCAGCGTCTTCGCCGCCGCCGGCTTCGCGGAGGTCTCCCGGCCGACGCTGCGGCGCGCAGTCATGCGCATCGATTTCCGATGTCGAATCCCCCTTTCGGGGAAGGTCCCTCCTACGCGATTCATACCCCGGCTCCACCCTTTATCTGCTGAGGCGGCGCGATAACTGAGCCATCCAGTCCACGAACGAAGGATGAGCTCAGACATGAAGCAGTCAATTCTTTTCAAGGTGTTCGGTTCGATCGCAGTTCTCGGCGCTGCGGCAAGCATCGCCGGTCTCGGCACATTCGCGAGCTTCACGAGCTCGACGTCGGCGAGCCAGTCGATCAGCTCCGGCACGGTCTCGATCGCCCTCGGCGCCTCGGGCGCGGCCAACCGCCTCTCGGTCGCCGCCTCGAACCTCGTCCCCGGCGACACCGTCCAGCGCGCGGTCGACCTGACGAGCGGCTCGAGCGACGCGCTCGGCTCGGTCTCGCTCCAGACGTCCGGCGCGCCGAGCAACGCTCTGATCACCGACCCGAACGGCCTCCAGGTCAAGATCGACAAGTGCACGAACGCCTGGACGGAGTCGGGCACGGCGCCGGCGTACACGTACACCTGCGGCGGCACGACGACGAGCATCCTCGCGACGACCGCAGTCGGCGGCACCGCGTCGCTCTCCGGCCTCGCGGCCCTCTCGAGCGGCTCCTCGACCGACCACCTGCTGGTCACGCTGACGCTCTCCTCCTCGGCGGGCAACTCGCTCCAGGGCCTGAGCACGGCGATCACCTATGCGTTCAACGGCACGCAGCGCGCCGCGACGAGCAAGTAACGACCCGACGATGGAAGCATCGCTCGTGGAACTGGGCACCGAGGTGCGGACGGCCGGCACGGCGGTCCGCACCCTCCGGGGCGCCGCTTCGTTCGCCTTCTCGCTCCTCCGCTGGAGCGCCGTCCTCGTCGCGATGATCGCGGCGGTCGGGCTCGGCGTCCTCCCGCACCTCGGCGTCTACCGCACGCTGACGGTGCTCACGGCGAGCATGAAGCCGACCTTCTCGCCCGGCGACGTCGTCGTCGTCCGGCAGGAGCCGACGCAGCAGCTCCGCGTCGGCGAGGTCATCTCGTATGCGGTGCCCGTCGGCGCGCACCAGGTCGAGACGCACCGTGTCGTCAAGATCGTGCGCGGCCGTGGCACGACGTCTCCGGTCGTCCAGACGAAGGGCGACAACAACACCGTCGTCGATCCGTGGACTGCGGAGCTGCACGGCGACAAGGTGTATGTCCTGCGCGCCGTCGTTCCCTACGCGGGCTACGGGATCAACTTCATGCGCGGCCGCGTCTTCCACACGATCTCGGTCTTCCTGATCCCGGCGCTGATGGCGTTCTTCGTGATCCGGAAGATCTGGCGCACACGGGATGAGGCGTAGGGTTCTCCTCATCCTCGCGCTCGCCACGGCCGTCGCCCTAACCACGGCGGCGACCGCGTACGCGACGTTCACGAACGCCGCGTCGGCGTCGCAGCCGGTGGCAACGGACACATTGCAGCCGCCGACCGGAGTCACCGCCGCGCTGACGTCGCAGTGCAACAGGAACAAGACGCAGCAGGTGACGATCAACTGGACGGCGAGCGGCTCGGCATTTGCGACGGGTTACACGGTGCAGCGCAACGGGATGACGGTCGCCACCGTCGCGTCGACCGCGAGCTCGTATGTCGACGTCAACGTGCCGCACACGACGACGAACACGTACACCGTGCTCGCGACGTACCAGCAGTGGTCGTCCGGCGCGTCGGCACCCGCCGTCACCACCTGCTGACAGCCATACTCCGGCCCGTGCGGGGCCGCCACGTCGTCGTCACCGGAGGAGGCCGCGGGATCGGCAAGGCGATCGCGCAGCGGCTCGCACGCGACGGCGCGACACTCAGCCTGCTCGCGCGCGGCGTCGACGCCCTCGACGCGACGGCGGCGGAGATCGGCGGCGCCTTCACGCACGTCGTCGACATCCGCGACGAAGCGAGCGTCGAGACGGCCTTCGCCGCCGCAGCGGAGGCGAACGGGCCGATCCACGCGCTCGTCGCGAACAGCGGCATCGGCGGCCCGAACGAGCCGGGGGAGGGCGACCGCTTCCACGACCTCGTGCAGACGAACCTCGTCGGCACCTATCACTGCGTGCGCGCGGCGCAGCCGCGCCTGGCTGCCGGCGGCCGCCGCGACATCGTCGTCATCTCCTCGATCCTCGCGCGCATCGCGGTGCCCGGGTACACCGGCTACTCCGCGTCGAAGGCCGGCCTGCTCGGCCTCGTCCGCTCGCTCGCCGCCGAGCTCGCGCCGACCGGCGTGCAGGTGAACGCGATCTGCCCCGGCTGGGTCGCGACAGACATGGCCTGGGAGGGCATCGACCTGATGGCTGAAGCGATGGGCGTGACGCGCGACGAGGCGTACGCGCAGGCGATGAGCGAGGTGCCGCTCCGCCGGATGAGCGAGCCGGCGGACATCGCCGGCACCGTCGCGTGGCTACTGTCGGCCGACGCCCGCGGCGTCACCGGACAGGCGATCGACCAGAACGGCGGCGCGTTCATGCTGTGATCGCGCCGAGGCGAGCGCGACGACGCACGCCGCAGCCGCGAGCACGTACGGGAACCAGTCGCCGGTCGCGTCGGCGATCGCCCCCGCGGCGGCGGGGCCGACGACCGCGCCCAGCGCCCACGCCGCGTTCATGACGCCGAAGGCCATCCCCTGCGCGAGCCGGACGCGCTCCGCCCCGTCGGAGATGAGGACGAACGCCGGCGTGAAGAGCGAGCCGAACGCCATGCCCGACGCCACGACGAGCGGTGCGTAGACCGCCGGCCGTAGCCCGAGCGCGAGCGCGCCCGCGACGAGCGCGCTGGCGCACAATCCGATCCGGACGGGGAGGAGCCGGCCGACGCGGTCGCTCAACCGCCCGATCAGCGGCGATTCGAAGGTCTCGAGCGCTGCGCCGCCGAGCCAGAGGCCGCCGATCGCCGCGGCGCCCCAGCCGGCGCGCGCGAGGTGGAGCGGCGCGAGCGTCGAGAGGACGCCGAACAGCAGTGACGCGAGTGCCATCAGCGCGAGGCCGGCGGCGAAGAGGCGGTTCCGCAGCGCGCGTGTCACGGCTGCGATCGACGGATGCTCCTCCTCCGGCACCGACTCGATGCGCAACGTCCAGATGCCGAGCACGACCGAGAGCGTCGCGAGCGCGGCGAAGACGGTCGCGCGGCCGGCGAGCGCCGCGGCGGCGCCGACGACCGGCCCGAAGAGCGCACCGAAGACGGCGGCGCCCATCGCGGTGCCGATCAGCTGGCCGCGGCGGTTGCCGGGCGCGGCGGCGAGCAGCCACGCGAAGGCGCCCGCCCACGTGAAGCCGCTGCCGAGGCCCTGCACCAGCCGCGCGGCGAAGAGGCTCCAGAACCCGCCCGCGAAGGCGAAGCCCAGGCTGGCGAGCCCCATGCCCGCGAGGCCGACGAGCACGGCGCGGCGCGCGCCGATCCGGACGGACGCGACGCCGCCGGGCAGGCCGCCGATCAGCGCACCCGCCGCGTACGCGGCGACGAGGATCCCGGCGCGGCTCTTCTCGTGCACGAGATGCGGCAGGAGCGGCGTCAGCGCCGCATAGAGCATCGTGTCGACGAAGACGAGGACGGAGACGAGCAGCAGGAGGCGGCGCACGGCCTCCAGCGTACGGCCGCCGCTGCCGATACCACGTGCATGACTCGCAGCCTCGGGCTCGTCGCGCTCGTGCTCTCGCTCGCCGTCGGCGGCTACCTGTTCGCGCAGCAGGCGAAGACCGACGGGCCGGCGTCGAAGGTGGCGCAGCAGGCCGAGGCACAGGCCTCGGTCGAGGCGGCGGCGACGAGCTTCAACGCGGCGCTGCCGACGCTGCAGGCGTGGTTCGAGGACAACGGCACGTACGCCGGCGTCTCGTTGCCGCCCGCCTACGGCGTCGCGGTCGCGCGCGCCGACGCGTCGTCGTTCTGCCTGCAGACGGCCGACCGCTCTGCCCACGAGAGCGGCCCGAACGGCACGCCGTCCGCGGGTCCGTGCTGAACTGACCGTGTGACGATTCGGCGGCCGGCGCCGTATAGGCAGACGTGAATGCAGCCTCGCCCACGGTCGGCCTGCCGCGCAGCGGCGCGCTGCCCTCGTACGACGAGGTGGTCGCGCAGCAGCTCGACGCCGTCTACCGCTATCTCGTCTACCTGACCGGCGACCGGTCGGCGGCCGAAGACCTGACGGCGGAGACATTCGAAAAGGCGTTCCGCAGCTGGCGTCGCTTCGACCCGCGCCGCGCGGCGCCGCGCACGTGGCTCTGCACGATCGCGCGCAGCGTCGCCGTCGACTGGTTCCGATCGGAGACGCGTCGCCGCCGGCGCGAGGAGCAATACGCTCGCGAGCAGCCGCTGGAGCAGTTCGGCGACGACCTCCCGGGGCCGGTCGAGCAGGCGCTGCGCGAGCTGTCGCCGGGGGAGCGCGAGGTGATCGCGCTGCGCGTGCTGCTCGAGCTCGACGGCCCGAGCGCCGCGCGGGTGCTCGGGATCAGCGCGACCGCGTGCTCGACGCGGCTCAGCCGCGCCCTGAAACGACTCGAGGAGATGACGGACGATGTCGACGGTTGACCTCCTGCGCGCCCACGCGCCCGCGGCGCCGGAGCGCCTGCAGCACCGCGTCCTGACGATGCGGCCCGTCGGGCGGCAGCGGCCGCGCGTGCGGCCGGTGCTCGTCCTCGCCGGGGCGGTCACGCTCGCGATGGGCGCCGCGCTCGTGCACGGACTGACGACGAGCTCGCAGCAGACGCCGCACTCGTTCTCCTCCGATGCCGCGTCGTCGACGGTCGCGCGAGCGGCGAAGGCGCCTGCGCTCGAGTCACCGGCGACGCACGCGGCCGGCGTCGCGCCGGCGCAGAACCGGCTGCAGCACGAGGACGCATCGATTCGCGTCCGTGTGCGCGACGTCGGCGGCGCGACGAACGCCGCGACGAAGATCGCAGCGCACTTCGGCGGCTACGCGCAGTCCGTCCGCTATCGCACCGGCATCTCCTACCTCGAGCTGCGCGTGCCGACGGCGCGCGTCAAGCAGGCGCTCGCCCAGCTCGCGGATCTCGGCGTCCTGGCGTCGCAGCAGATCTCGATCGAGGACCTGACGAACACCCTCGAGCGGCAGTCGGCGCAGATTGCGCAGCTGCGCCGCCGGATCGCGGCGCTGAACGTCGCGCTCCGCGATTCCGCGCTGCCGGAGGCGCAGCGGGTGCTGCTGCAGATCAAGCTCGCCGAGTCGAAGCGTGCGCTCGCGCAGCGGCTCCACGGGCGGAAGGGCACGCTCACCGCCGGCGCGACCGCGCGGATCTCACTCGTGCTGACGACGCAGAAGCAGGCCGCCGCGGCGACGCACCGGGGGCGGGTCGGCCGGATGCTCCACTCCGCCGTCGGCTTCCTCGCGCTCGAAGGGATCGTGCTCCTGTTCGCGCTGATCGTCGCAAGCCCGTTCGCGCTCGCGCTCGCGCTGCTGTGGCTCTGGCGCCGGCGCGCCGTCGACCGGCTTCTGATGGAATAGCGCCGTGCTCCACCTCGTCGCGGGTCTCTCCACCGGCCACAAGATCGGCCTCGGCGTCGTCGCGGTCGTGTTCATCGCGTTCGCGCTCTCGGCGTCGTTCCTCGCGCCGCGGCGGTGGCCCGACTTCCCCGGCCGCAACGGGCTGAGCCCCTTCATCCTCGCGTGCCTCGTCGTCTTCGTCGGGATGCTCGCGGCGGTCTACTTCTTCGGCAAGGAGTCGGAGGCCGAGGCGAAGGGCGCCGCCGAGGGCTCGCCCGCGCACCTGACGATCAGGGTCACCGAGAGCGAGTGGAAGGTGCAGCTGCCGAAGCTGACCGAGCTCAACCAGGGCTCGTACACGTTCAAGGTGCACAACGCCGGCAAGGTGCCGCACGACCTCGTGATCACGGGGCCGCGCGCGTCGGGGCAGGACCGCACGAAGCTGATCCCGCCGGGCAAGGACGCGACGCTCAAGGTCGCGCTCGGCGTCGGCAGCTACACGCTCTACTGCAGCGTCCCCGGGCACCGCGGCCTCGGGATGCAGACGACGATCTCCGTCGGCTGACGCGTTCCCGCCCCAAGAAAGGGGAAAGCCCGCCGGGGAGGGCCGCAGCGGGCTGGGGAGTGCCGGAACTTTTGGGGGAGGGGGTGAAAAGGGCCGGCACCAGGAATATCGGCCGCGCGCGGCGCGGCGGCGTCCCGAAAAAGGGGGATTTGCCGCTGCGATACTCTGTCCCGCGGCACCGGGAGAAGTGGCCGAGTGGCTGAAGGCGGCGCCCTGCTAAGGCGTTAGGTGGCTGAATGGCTGCCTCGAGGGTTCGAATCCCTCCTTCTCCGCTTCACGAAAAAGCCCCGCCTCGGCGGGGCTTTTCTCCGGACGGAGAGGGCGGGATTTGAACCCGCGACGCACCTTTCGGCACGTACGCGATTTCCAGTCGCGCTCCTTAGGCCACTCGGACACCTCTCCCAACGCGGGCCTCAACCTAGCGGGACGCGGAAGCGGAGGGGGAGGGATTTGAACCCTCGATCCGCCTAACGACGGATAACGGTTTTCGAGACCGCCGCATTCGACCGCTCTGCCACCCCTCCGCGGGCGTCCCATCGTACCGGGGCGGCGGCGCCGTCTCGGCGTGGTTGACACGAACGGACGCACCGGTGAGGATCCTCGCCTGGGCCGGGCCAGGAGGGGGCCGGCCGAACAACGTGGAGGTGGGGAGTGACCAGAACTGCGAGGAAGCGGCTCACGCTGGCCGCGGTCGCGCTCGGCGCGGCAACAGCCGCCGTGACCGTCGGCATGGGCAGGGGCCACACAGCGGCGGCGCCCGTTCCGCATCCGATCGTCAGCGACTACGCGCAGGTGTCGGCGAGCACGACGCCGCCGACGGAGGCGCAGTGCTTCTCGGTCGGCCGCCGCTGCTTCACGCCGGCGTCGACGCGCGCGGCGTACAACCTGAACCCGCTCTATCTGAACGGCCTCGACGGACGGGGCAGGACGATCGCGATCGTCGACTCATACGGAAGCGACACGATCGCCCACGACCTGCACGTCTACAACACCGCGTTCGGCCTGCCGCCGATGTGCGGCGAGGAGGGCGTGACGTGCACGGCCGGGATGCCGAAGTTCAGCCAGCTCAGCATCCAGGGCTCGCCGGCGACGAAGAGCGCGCCGTCGAAGAGCAACGGCACCGGCCAGGAGGACAAGTCGGCGTGGGCACTGGAAGTCTCGCTCGACGTCGAGACCGCCCATGCGATCGCTCCGGGCGCGAACATCCTCCTCGTCCACACGCCGACCGCGGAGACGCTCGGCGTGCAGGGCTTCCCGCAGATGATGCAGGCCGAGGACTACGTGATCCGGAACCACCTCGCCGACGTCATCTCGCAGAGCTTCGCGTCGGCGGAGGACGCCTTCGGCAGCTCGCAGTCGCTCGAGAACCTCCGCTATGCGTTCAAGGACGCGGCCGCGAACGGCGTGACCGTTCTCGGCTCGTCCGGCGACGGCGGCAGCGCGAACGACATGAAGCAGCCCGTCGGGCAGGGCGGCTCGACGATCCCGGTGCCGACCGTCGAGTGGCCGGCCTCCGACCCGCTCGTCACCGGGGTCGGCGGCACGTACCTCTGCACCGATCCGTTCCAGACGGCGGCGCGCGTCGTCGATTCGGCCGATCCGCCGGTCAACTGCCGGTCGAACCCCGGCCAGGCCGAGGTCGGCTGGATCGACAGCGGCGGCGGCTTCAGCCACGTCTTCTCGCGGCCGTCGTACCAGGACACGCTGCCCGCCGGGAGCACGGCGATCCCGCAGTCGACGAGAGGCGTTCCGGACATCGCGCTCCAGGCGAGCGCGCGGACCGGCGCCCTCGTCTACATCTCGCTGCCGAACGACGGCAACAGCGGCCTGATCTGCGGGTCGGCTCCGTGCAGCACGGGGTGGTACGACATCGGCGGCACGTCGCTCAGCTGTCCGCAGTGGGCCGGCATCGTCGCGATCGCCGCCCAGCTGAACGGCGGCGGCCTCGGGCTGATCAACCCCGCGCTGTACGCGCTGGCGTCGGATCCGGCGACCTACGCAGCGGACTTCTACGACGTCACCGTCGGCAACAACCACGCGGTGTCGGAGGTCCCCGGCTACTCCGCGACCGTCGGCTGGGACGCCGTGACGGGGCTCGGCACGCCGAACGCGGCGAACCTCGTCCCGGACCTCGTCGCAGCCACGCACGCGTAGCCGACGAATCGCGCACGTCCGCCTGCCACCGGCGGGCGGACGTGCGCCCCGGCGGCGGCGATACTGCGGCTATGGCAGCGCCGTTCATCGAGCTCGACGTCGCCGGGCGCACGGTCAAGATCACGAACCCGGACAAGGTCTACTTCCCGGCGCGCGGCGAGACGAAGCTCGACCTCGTCGAGTACTTCATCGCCGTCGGCGACGGGATCGTGCGCGCCCTGTACGAGCGGCCGTGCCAGCTGAAGCGGCAGCCCGAGGGCGTCGGCGGCGAGGTGATCTGGCAGAAGCGCGTCCCCGAGCGCCGCCCGGACTGGATCGAGACCGCGCGCGTCACGTTTCCGAGCGGCCGCCATGCCGACGAGCTGTGCGTGACGGAGATCGCGCACGTCGCGTGGGCGGCGAATCTCGCGACGCTCGAGTTCGGCGCCTGGCCGTCCCGCCGCAGCGATCCCGAGAAGCCGGACGAGCTGCGCGTCGACATCGACCCGCAGCCCGGGACGGGCTTCGCCGAGGCGAAGCGCGTCGCCGCGATCGTGCACGAGGTGCTCGACGAGATCGGGTTCACCGGCTGGCCGAAGACGAGCGGCAACCGCGGCATCCACGTCTACTGCCGCATCGAGCCGAACTGGGAGTTCCGCGTCGTCCGCCGCTGCGCGCTCGCGTTCGCACGCGAGATCGAGCGCCGCGCACCCGACCTCGTGACGACGGCGTGGTGGAAGGAGGAGCGCGGCGAGCGCGTGTTCGTCGACTACAACCAGAACGCGCGCGACCGGACGATCCTCTCCGCGTACTCCGTGCGCGGCCGTCCGGACGCGACCGTCTCGGCGCCGGTGAGCTGGGACGAGCTGCCCGACGTCGAGACGGAGGACTTCACGATCGCGACGCTGCCGCCGCGCTTCGCAGAGCTCGGCGACCTGCACGCCGGGATCGACGGCGCCGTCTGCGACCTGCGCGTGCTGCTCGAGTGGGTCGACCGCGAGGAGTCGGAGGGCGTCGGCGAGGCGCCGTACCCGCCGAACTTCCCGAAGATGCCCGGCGAGCCGCCGCGCGTGCAGCCCAGCAGAGCTAGGAAGAAATGAGCTGATCGACCGACAGGTCGCCCGGCCGCCGCGGCGGCCGCACCTCGCGCCACGTGCACTGCGCCGGCTCCTTGTCCGCGCGGAAGCGGATCAGCCGCGTCCCGTGCCGGAAGCGGGCCTTCTCGAGCTTGTCGAACCGCACCTCGACGACGAGCTCCGGCTTCAGCGCCACCTGCTCGAGCTCGCCGGTTCCCCAGCGGTTCGGCTCCGAGAAGCGGCGGTCGTTGCTCTCGTCGAGCAGCGGCAGGACGAGCGCCGCGATCTCGTCGTGCTTGCGCGCGCCGACCGCGCACGAGCCGACATAGTCGAGATGGCCGTCGTCGGCGTACAGCCCGAGCAGCAGCGTCGCGATCGTCGAGCGGCCGCCCGCCTTCCAGCGCAGCCCGATGACGACGCAGTCCGCCGTCTTGTGCGGCTTCACCTTGACGACGCCGTCGCGCGACCCCGGCAGGTACGGCAAACCGAGCCGCTTCGCGATCACGCCGTCGAAGCCGGCGGCCTGCAGCGAGTCGAGCCAGTCGCGGCCCTGCGCGACGTCGTCGGCGACCGGCGAGAGCGAGAACCCGCCGGCGACCCGCTCGAGCTCGGTGCGCCGGTCCTCGATCGGCTTCGCGTGCACCTTCTTCCCGTTCCAGAGGAGCAGGTCGAACGCGACGAACGTCGCCGGGATCTCGCCCGACAGCTTCCGCACGCGCGACTCCGCGGGGTGCAGCCGCATCTGCATCGCGTCGAAGTCGAGCTTCCCCTCGCGCGAGATCACGATCTCGCCGTCGAGCGCCGAGCCCTTCGGCATCAGCTCGCCGAGCGGGCGCAGCTCCGGGAAGTAGCGCAACAGCGGCCGCCCGTTGCGCGACCAGAGCGCGAGCTCGCCGTTGTCGTTCTCGAGGACGCCGCGGAAGCCGTCCCACTTCGGCTCGTACCGCCAGTCGCCCTGCTCCGGCAGCTCGGCGACGAGCTCCGCCTCCATCGGCGGGAACGGAACGTTCGGGCCTGGCGCGTCCGGCATCGGAGTGGGAGGCTATCGACGTGAAGCGGGCCGCCGTCCTCCTCGCGGTCGCCGCGCTCGCCGGCTGCGGCGGGCGTGCGGCGCCGCCGCCGGACCACGCGACGCTGACCGACATCCGCGTGCGGCCGGACCGCGTCGAGTTCGAGTTCGATTCGGACGTCCAGCACGTGTCGGCGGCTCCTGCGCCCGGCCCGTTTGCGGAGTGCGGCTCCGGCGCGGCCGTCAAGCCGGCAGGCGCCGAGTTCGTCGTCGTCCGCTTCTCGCCCGCGCAGACGCGCGACATCCCGAAGCGGATCATCCGGCCGTCCGGCCCGATCCTCGACGTCTGGAAGACGTGCGACTTCGAGGCCGACGTCTCATGGGTGATCGGGCTCGACCGGCAAGCCGCGGCCGACGTTTCCAGGGACGGGTCGACGGTGACAGTCACCTTTGGTGGCTGAGCTCGACGGAACCTGGGACGTCCGGCGCGTGTCCGGCGCATTGCCGCCGTTGAGCGGCGTCCGCAAGCGGATCCACGGCACGGCCGGCGAGACGGTCGTCGTCGGCGGGCGCGGAGTCCCGTTCGATGTCCAGGGCAACCGGCTGCGCTACCGGGCGCCGTTTGCGTTCCTCGTCGACGTGCTCGAGCCGCGCGGCGACGGCTTCCACGGGCGCGCGACCGCCTTCGGCCGCACCTACGGAGAGTTCGAACTGAGGAGGTCATCCGTGACCGGCATCCAGACCCAGCTCGTCAACCACATCGATGAGGCCCACGCGCTCGAGCAGACCGTGCTGCGGATGCTCGACGGTCTGATCCAGAGCGCCGACGACCCGCAGATCATCGACCGGCTCGAGCACCACAAGCTCGAGACGCAGCGGCACGAGTCGCTGATGCGCGGCCGGCTGGAGGCGCACGGCGCGTCGCCGTCGATGGTTCGCCAGGCCGCCGGGATGTTCGAGGCGTTCATGAAGATGCCGCTCGACCTCGTGCGCGGCGAGCGCACCGGCCGGGCCGCCCGCGACGCGTACACGACCGAGCACCTCGAGATCGCGAGCTACGAGCTGCTGCGCCGCGTCGCCGAGCGCGCCGGCGACGAGGAGACGGCGCGTGCGTGCCGCGACATCCTGGAAGAGGAGCGGGCGATGGCGCAGTTCCTCGAGGAGAACTGGGACCGCTTCGCGGAGCAGTCGCTGCGCGAGAGCGGCGTCCCGCTCGGGTAGCCCGAGCGGGACGCGCGCCGCTCAGTGGAGCCAGGGAGCGAGGAAGCTCTCGATCTCCCGGCAGCCGCGCGGCCGCTCGAGTCGGGCGCGGACGACCGTGTCCTCGACGACCACGAGCGTCGGCATCGTCTCGACGGCGAACCTCTCGACGAGGTCGGGACGCTCCTGCTCGTCCACCCGGTACAGCTTGAACGTGCCGTGATTCCGGCGCCGCTGGAGCACCTGGGCGAGGAACCCCTCGGCGCGCCGGCACGAGCCCGACACCGGGGAGTAGAAGAACACGAGCCCCGGTTTCTGAATATTCGGAGCCGCTGCGGAAATGACCCTGACCTCCTGTTGCGGGGGAAGTTGGACATTTCCTACCCGGGTTGCCTGTGGAGTTAACGTCGATTTGCTCAGGATCGGCTAAGACCGCGCTCAACTAGCGTTAAGGACATGGAGAAACGCGTGGTGGTGACGGGGCTCGGCGCCGTGACGCCGATCGGGAACGACGCCCCGTCGACGTGGGAGGCGGCGCTCGCCGGTCGGAGCGGGATCGACTGGATCCGGTCGTTCGACCCCGGCGACTCCCCCGTCCGCATCGCCGGCGAGGTGAAGGGCTTCGACCCGGCCGGGCTCGACGACCCGCGCGAGCTGCGCCGGCTCGACCGCTACGTGCTGCTCTCCCTCGGCGCGGCCCGCGAGGCGGTGGGCGATGCGGCGCTCGACGGCGCCTACGACCCCGCGCGGGTCGGGATTCTCTTCGGCAGCGCGATCGGCGGCTTCCTCGGGATCATGGAGCAGGCCGACGTGCTGCGGGAGCGCGGCGCGCGCCGCGTCGCGCCGACGTTCATCCCGAGCGTCCTCGTCGACGCCGCGAGCGGGCAGCTCGCGATCTCGCTCGGCTACCGCGGCCCGAACTATGCACCGGTGTCCGCGTGCGCGACCGGGTCGCACGCGATCGGCGAGGCCGCAGAGTTGATCAAGCGCGGTGACGCCGACGCAGTGCTCGCCGGCGGCGGCGAGGCCTGCCTGCACCCGCTGATCCTCGCCGGCTTCGTCGCGATGCGCGGGCTCGCGGTCGAAGAGGATCACCCGCCGCGTGCGTCACGGCCGTTCGACGCGACGCGCGCCGGGTTCGTGATGGGCGAGGGAGCGTGCGTGCTCGTGCTCGAGGAGCTCGAAGCGGCGCGGTCGCGCGGCGCGACGATCTACGCCGAGATCCTCGGCTACGGCGCGTCGAACGACGCGCACCACATGGCGCAGCCCGATCCGGAGTCGACCGGCGTGAAGGAGATGATGCGCGCCGCGCTCGCGCGCGCAGACGTCGAGCCGGAGCGCGTCGGCTACATCAACGCGCACGGGACGTCGACGCCGCTCGGCGACGCCGCCGAGACGAAGGCGATCAAGGAGGTCTTCGGCGACCACGCGTACGAGCTCGCGGTCTCGTCGACGAAATCGGTGACCGGTCATTGCTTCGGCGCGGCCGGTGCGATCGAGGCGATGATGTGCGTACGGGCCGTGCACGACGGCATGCTGCCGCCGACGATGAACTACGAGCATCCCGACCCCGAGTGCGACCTCGACTACGTGCCGAACGAGGCGCGGCGCGTGCAGGTCGACGTCGCGCTCTCGAACGCGATGGGCCTCGGCGGCCACAACGGCTGCGTGCTCGTCGGCAGGGTCGAGTAGTGGAGTACGTCCCGCGCCGCCTCGAGGATTACGCGGCGCAGTTCACGACCGGCGGCGCCGAGGTCTTCGAGCGGCTGGCGAGGGAGACGAGCTCGCTGCCGAACGCCGCCATGTCGGTCGGCGCGGTCGAGGGCGCCTTCCTCTCGTTCGTCGTGTTCATGAAGCAGCCGCAGCGCGTGCTCGAGATCGGCACGTTCACGGGCTGGTCGTCGATCGCGATGGCGTCCGCGCTGCCCGACGGCGCGACGCTCGTCACCTGCGACGTCAACGAGGAGACGACGGCGATCGCACGCCGCTACGCGGAAGAGGCCGGCGTCGCGGGACGAATCGACTACCGCGTCGGCCCCGCCGTCGAGACGCTGGCAACGCTCGACGGGCCGTTCGACCTCGTGTTCGTCGACGCCGACAAGGCCGGCTACGTCGACTACTACGAGGCCGTCCTGCCGAAGCTCGCCGACGGCGGCGTCATCCTCGCCGACAACACGCTGTTCGGGCTGGACGACGGCGAGGTCGCGAGCAGCATCCAGCGCTTCAACGAGCACGTGCGCGACGACGCACGCGTCGAGTCGGTCCTGCTGACGATCCGCGAAGGCATCACCTTGATCAGGAGACGATCGTGATCGTCCCGGCGGTTCCGTCGACGCGCACGCGTGCGCCGTCGGCAATCACCTTGGTCGCGCCGGCCGCGCCGACGACCGCGGGCAGACCGTACTCGCGCGCGACGACGGCGGCGTGACTGAGGATCCCGCCGGTCTCGGTGACGAGGGCGGCGAGCGACGGGAAGAGCGGCGTCCAGGCAGGTGTCGTCGTCGTCGTCACGAGGACGTCGCCGCTCGCGACGCGCGAGAAGTCGTCCGGGCCGGAGACGACGCGTGCGGTGCCTTCGGCGATCCCGGGTGACGCGCCCGCGCCGTTCAGCGCGCTGCCCCCGGACCCGTAGAAGCCCTCGACGACGCTGTCGCGCTCGCGCGCCGCCGGCGGATCGCCGAGGTACGGACGCACGCCCTCGCGCAGCCCTTGCGCGCGCTCGGCCCGGCGGCGCAAGACGATCGACCGCAGGTCGCCCGACGCGTCGAGCTCGGCCCGCTCGAGCATCCAGACGTCGTCGACCGCGTCGAGCAGCCCCTGGCCGACGAGGCGGCGCCCGAAGCCGAGCAGCACCTCGCGGGTCGCGAGCAACCCGGGATAGTCGATGTCGTACGTGTGCAGCTCCTTCAGCGCGTACGCCGCGCGCAGACGCTCGTCCGCGCCCGTTGCTGCGCCCGCGCGCGCGGGACGGGCTCCTGCTTCGAGGGCGAGCCGGATCGCGTCGAGCGTCATCGTCGGCCGCTCGACCTCGCGCGGCAGCGACAGCTCGTGCCAGCGCGAGCGGCCGCCGTAGACGGCGAGGAAGGCGTCGAGCTCACGGAGGAACCGCCGGCCCGGCGCGCTCGCGCGCAATCGCTCGAGCGCGGCCGGCGGCGCGAAGTCGAGGATCAGATCGTCGACCCGCTCGCGCCGCGCCACGTCGGCGAGATCCCACACCGCGTCGTCGGCCGGGTTCGCGATGCCGAGGAGCTGCTCGGGCTCGACCCGCTCGGCGGCGGTGAGGGCGGGGAGGACGACGAGGAAGTGGATCGTCCACTCCTCGCGCACGAGCTGCCAGAGCCGGTCGAGCAGCGGCGCCGCGTCGGCCGGCAGCTCCGGCCGCATCGCCTCGAGCTCGGCGTTGATCTCGAGCACGCGTGGCCGCAGCTCGCGGGCCCAGCGCTCCCGCAGCTCGAACGCCGCCGCCTCGAGCACGCGCCGGTCCGGCTCCCACTCGGGCTCGAGCTCGCGCTCGTAGGCCCAGCCCAGCTCGAGCCGCGTCGCGAAGCCGCCGAACGGCGCGCGCAGCTCGCGCGCCGCCGCGTGCAGTCCGAGGCCGAGCGCCTCGAACCAGACGGTCGCCGAGAGCGGTGTCATCTGCTCCGGGTAGTGCGACGGATCGGGGAGCCAGGTGCCGGTCACAGCGTCGTGATCGGCCGGCACTGCACCAGCCAGAGCTCGCGCCCTTCGAAGCAGAACTCGACGTCGACGGGACGGCCGAAGCCGTCCTCGGCGCGGCGGACGAGTGCGACGATCGCCTGCGCCTCGTCGTCGCGCAGCGTGCGTACCGCGCCGGCGGCACGCGCGCGAACACGGCCGTCGCGCACGCGGTAGCGGTCGGGTGTGACGAGCCCCGAGACGATCGCCTCGCCGCCGCCGAGCGCACACTCGATCACGACCTCGTCCGCGCCCGTCACCGGGTCGCGGGAGAACGCGACGCCCGCGCGCGTCGCCCGCACCTGGCGCTGCACGACGACCGCGACGTCGGTGCCCGCGCCGTATGCCTCGGCGCGCGCGGTTGCCGTCCGCACGCGCGCGACGGCGTCGCGCAGCTCGTCTCGCGTGACGCCGAGGAGCGTCTCGTACTGCCCGGCGGCGCTCTTGTCCGCCGCGTCCTCGCCGACCGCGGACGACCGGACCGCGAGCGGCTCGCCGAGCGCGGCAACCGCGGCTTCGTCGATCTCTGCACCGAGCGGGACGGCGACGAACGCAGGCACCGGCAGCCCGAGCTCCTGCAGGCGCACGAGGCCTTCCGCCTTTCCGCCGATCACCATGCCGGAGCTTCGCACCAGCGCTCGAGGCGTGCGACCTGCGTCTCGAGCTCGTCGCGTGTGAGCCGGATCGACGAGCCGTACCCGACGCCCGCCACCGTCGGTCGCGGCTGCTCGTCGGTGAGCGCGCTCAACGTCAGCCCGTGCGCGACGACGAGCACGTGTGCCTCCGGCCGCGCGAGCACCAGGCGGTACGCGCGCACGAACCGGAGCAGCGTCGCGACGCGGCTCTCGCCGCCGGGCGGCGCGTCGTCGGGCTCGTGCGATGCGATCCATTCCCGGTACGCGTCGAGGCCGCCGCCCTCGAAGACGCCGAAGTCGATGTCGCCGAGCTCGTCCAGCACCTCACGGCGCACGTCGCGGCCGGTCAGCGCGAGTGCCGCCGTCTCCTTCGCGCGCAGCGCAGCGCTCGTCAGGCAGATGTCAACGGGGAGAGCCGCGAGCGAGCGGCCGAGCTCACGCGCTTGTTCCTGTCCGACCGCCGTCAGCGGTGCGTCGCCGCCGACGACCCGCCGCGCCGCCGTCTCGCTCTCGCCGTGCCGCGCGAGGACGACGTCATTCAACGCCCAGCAGCCGGGCCGGGTTGTCCGCGACGAGCATGCGCACCTCCTGCTCGGTCATCCCCGCCTCGAGCAGGCGCGAGCAGATCTTCCGAAAGGAGTCGACCGGGAACGGGTTGTTCGCCTGCCCGAGATCGGAGCCGAGCGACGAGCGCTCGGGCCCGACCCAGCGGATCCAGTCGACGAGCGTGTCGATCGCCCAGTTGTGGAAGCTCGACTCCTCGTCGTACATGCAGAGCGAGTGCTCGATCAGGGCCCCGAGGTCGGCAAGCTTCTTCACCTCGTCCTTCGTCGCCTCGATGACGAAGTTCGGATGGTTGACGATCATCCGCCGCACGCCGTGCTCCTTCGCCGCCTCGAAGACGGCGATGATCGACGGGGCCGGCATGTGCCCCGACGCGAGCACTGCATCTGCCTCGGCGATCATCTTCAGGATCGCGTGCACCTCCGGCCGCAGCGTGCCGTTGCCGTCGGCGAAGACGTCGATCGGCTCCTCTGGGATCAGGTCGACCGCGAGCGACGGGAACTTCAGCTGCGGGTGCTCGCGGTGGTGCTGGATGTGCTTCGGCGACGCGATCGTCGGGAACCACACGACCTTCCCGCCCATCGCGAGACAGAGGTTGACGGCGTGCGGGTTGAGGCCGCCGACCTGCGTGTTGAGCGCGATGCCGCCGAAGACGTCGATCCCCGCCGACGAGATCCCGTGCTCGCGCAGCGCGGCGACGTCCATCGCCGTGTCGTGGTGGTGCGACTTGACGACGATCGCGCGCATGCCGGCGTCGGCTGCGCGCTGCGCCGCCTCGGCCGCGTCCAGCCGCCGCGGGAACGGCGACGGGAACGGATGGACGTGCAGGTCGACCGCGCCGTCCAGCAGGCGATCCACGATGTCGCTCATGTTTGCTGCTCCGGCGTCGGCGAAGCCGACGCCTGCGCGTCGCGGGCTCCGTCCAGCCTACGCCCGCCCGCCACCTCGAACGTTTGCAGCCCGTAGCCCATGATCCGGTGCGCGTAATACGCCTGCACGAGCGGCTTCGCGTCCTGCGGCAGCGCGCCGCGCATCGCGAGCCAGTTGACGACCTCGACCGACTCCGTGCCGCCGAGCTCGATCAGCTGCTTGTACGTGTACCTCGTGAGCGACTCGGGATCCTCGGCGAGCAAGCGCATGAACTCCTGGTCCCAGTCCGGCGTCACCTGCCCGAACCGCGGCCCGGTCAGCTGGTGCGAGAGGCCGCCGGTGCCGACGACGACGACCTTCAGGTCCTCCTCGTACGAGTAGATCGCGCGCCGCAGCGCCTGCCCGAGCTTCCAGCAGCGCAGCGGCGACGGCAGCGGATGCAGGATCACGTTCACCGCGAGCGGAACGATCGGGATCTTCCAGCCGCCCTCGCCCTCGCTGAAGTCGACCATCGGCAGCGGCGAGATGACGCCGTGGTCGACCTCGAGCTCCTGGCAGATCGTGATGTCGAACTCGTCGGCGACGAGCGAGCGCGCGACGTGCCAGGCGAGCTTCGCGTCGCCGGGCACCGGTGGGAACGGCCGCGAGCCGAACCCCTCGTCGGCGACCGGGTACCGGTCGGAGACGCCGAGCGCGAACGTCGGGTACGCGTCGAGGAAGAACTGATCCATGTGGTCGTTGTAGATGACGACCAGCCGGTCGGGCTGGAGCTCCTCCAGCCACGATGCGACGTCCTTGAACGGCCCGAACAGCGGCTGCCACTCGTCGGACTCGCGCACCTCCTCGCCCGCGTCGTAGATGTGCTCCATCGACGGCGCGTGACTCGCGCCGATCCCGCCGACGACCCTCGCCATTACGACGCTCCTCCCGACTCGCGCATCTGCTTGCCGATCTCGGGCAGCGGCGTGTTCGTGACGCCCGAGAGCTTGACCATCACGTAGATCGACATCCCCTTGCGCCACAGCCCGATCCAGTCGCGCCGGCGCATCAGGTCCTGCTCCTCGTCGGTCAGCCCGAACTGCTCCATCCACGCCTCTTCATCGCGGTGGAAGAGCTCGCGCTGGTGCTCGTCCTTCAACGAGTAGGCCGCTTTGTTGAGCCGGATCCCGCGCGTCGCGGTCTGCTCGTCGAAGAGATCGAGGTCGCCGGGGAGGTCGTGCGGCTGGACCGCCTGCAGGCGGTCGAGATAGTCCTGTGTCAGTTCCATTGGATGTGGAGGTGGTGGGGGGAACGGAACTCCCAGCCCGAGATCTCGATCGGACGGTCAGGATCGAGGCGCAGGTTCGGGAGGCGGTCGAGCAGGATGCGCCAGGCGGCCCGCGTCTCGTAACGCGCGAGACGCGCCCCGATGCAGAGGTGCGGCCCGGTCGCGAACGCGAGGTGGCCGCCCTCGCGGCGGGTGATGTCGTAGCGGTCGGGATCCGACCAGTTCCGCTCGTCGCGGTTCGCCGACGCGAGCACGGCGGCGACGAGCGCGCCCTGCTCGAGCTGGACGCCGCCGATCTCCGTGTCCTGCGTCGTCTGCCGCGTCGACGTGCCGACGGGCGAGTGCCAGCGCGCCGCTTCCTCGATCGCCGGGTCGACGAGCTTCGCGTCGTTGCGCACCTGCTCGAGCTGCTCGGGATGCGAGAGAACGGCCCACAGCGAGAGCGCGATCAGGTCGGTCGTCGCCTGCAGCCCGCCGACGATCATCACCTTCAGGTTCGACTGGACCTCCTCGAGCGTCAGCTTCTCCCCGTCGACCTCGGTGTTGACCATCGACGAGAGCAGCGTGTCGTCCGGCTCGCGCCCCAGCCGCTCGATCACCGGCGTCAGCGTCTCGTTGACCTCGGCGCTCGCGGCGTCGGCGATCGCCTGCTTCTGCGGGTCGCCCTCGAAGTTCGCGGCGCCCGTCGCCAGCTCGACGAACCAGCGCCGCAGTGTCTCCTCCTCGACGAACTCGAGCCCGAGCGCCCGCTTGAGCACGCGAGCCGACAGCGGCTCCGCGAACTCCGACACGAGCTCGCAGCTGCCGCGGTCGGCGAGCCCGTCGACGAGCTCGTTCGCGACCGGCGCGATCACCTTGTCCGGATACTCGCCGATCGCGCCGACGCGGAACCAGGGATAGATGATGCTGCGGATCCGCGCGTGATACGCGCCTTCGGAGCCGAGCAGGTTCTTGCCGAAGGTGCGGTTGAGCGTCGACGGCTCGGTCTCGCCGGTGAAGAGCGCCGGCGACTTGTCGACGTACTGGACGTCGTCCCACCGGGTGACGAGCCACAGGCCCACGGACTCGACGAAGCACACCGGCTCCTCCGCGCGCAGTTGCTCGTAGATGGGGTACGGATCGGCCTCGAGCTGCGCCACGCTGATCTCAGAGCCGACGCTCAATCGCCACCTCCTCGTAGGTCTGGACGTGTCGCGCCGCCTCGCCGACGAGATCGCGGGCGGCGACTCCCTGCTCGCTGCAGTACTGGTCGAGCTGACGGATGGCCTTCTGCAGGACGGCGGGGCCGTCGGTCACGACGGCGCTCGTCATCGCCACCGCGGACGCGCCGGCGAGGAGGAAGCGCGCCACGTCGTAGCCGTCGCGCGCGCCGTTCGTGCCGACGATCGACGCCTCTGGGTGCGCGATGTGCGCCTTGGCGACGTGCCGGAGCGTGAGCGGGAGCGTCCAGGCGCCGCCGATCGCGGCGAACGTCCCGAGCACGGGCCTACGGGTCTCGAGATCGGGGACGAACGCCATCGCGCGCGTCGTCATGCAGACGGCGTCCGCGCCGGCGGCGAGCGCCGCCTCGACCGAGTCGCCGGCGCGCAACTTCACCGTCAGCGGAATCGAGACTGCCGCACGCACGCGCTCGACGAGCGCGACGCCGGTGCGGATCGCACCCGGCGTCGCCTCCTCGGCGTGCGGCGCGCCCACGTTCAGCTCGAGCCAGCGAATGCCTGCATCTTCGATCGCGCGGGCGAGCCGCACGGCGTCGTCGATGTCGGCGACGATCAGGCTGGGGACGACGTACGCGTCGCCCGCTTCGCCGTCGAGCTCCGCGAGCTCCGCGATCCAGTCGTCGAGGTCGACGTCGAGCAGGCCAGACCTGCAGAAGAGCGACTCCGTCCGGCTCGCCGGCCCGAGCGGTCGTGCGTTGAAGTGCTCGTCGAGGACGGCGTACTCGGCTGCGCGCAGCTGCGCGCGCGCGGTTGCCGACTCGTTCACCGACTTCGCGATGACGGCGGCGGCGCCTGCATCGAGGCACGCGCGGATGTCGTCGCCGCTCGCGGTCGCCTCGCCGGAGCCTGCGATCACCGGGTTCTTCAGCTCGAGCCCGGCGACGGTGACGCGGAGGTCAGCGGACACCGGCGACCGCCTCGCGCAGCAGCGCAACATCCGAGGAGACGACCGCGTAGCGGAACCGCTCCTCGTTGCCGAAGCCGCCCAGCGGGATACCGGCACGCTCCGCGGCAGCAGCGATCGCATCGGCACGCTCGCGCGCTGCGTCCTCGTCGAGGCCGCAGTCGACGAGCAGGTCGGTGAGCCCGAGGAAGACGACGTCGGCGCCGGCCTTGCAGAGCTCGTCGAGCGAGTCGTCGGTCTCGCGCGTCTCGAGCTGCGCGACGAGGAGCGGCGAAGCCGTCCCGGCCACGTACTCGCGGAGCGGCGTCGAGCCGTAGCGCGCAGCCGGGTGGGCGAGCGAGATCGAGCGCCTGCCGGCAGGCGCGTAGCGCGCCGCGTCGCGCAGTGCCTGCACCTCGGCGACCCGTCGAACCGAGGAGAGCTGAATCCCGGCCGCGCCGGCCTCGAGCAGCCGGTTGACGAGGCCGCGGTCGACCTCCGGGATGCGCACGACCGCGGGGAAGCGGAGCGCGGCGGCATGGCGGACGAGCCGGAGGACGTCGGCCTCCGCGAGCTGCGAGTGCTCGTGGTCGACGACGCAGAAGTCGAGCGTTGCGGCGCACAGCTCGATCGATTCGAGGGCCGGAAGCTTGACGAAGGTGCCGACGACGCGCTTGCTTGACACCACCTCCAGCATGTGGGACGTTATCTCACATCGTGAGCAGGCGCGCAAGCCGCGCCCGTCCAACAGGAGGACCGATGGAAGCTTCCGGACAGGAGGGAGGGCGCGGTCTCCGCCGCAACGCGATCGGCCTCCCCGGTCTCATCGCGCAGTCGCTCGGCGTCACTGCGCCCGAGATCTCTGCGGTTGTCATCGCGGCCGTCGTAGCGAGCCGCGTCGGCGGCTACACGCCCGCTGCGTTCTGGGTCGCCGGCATCGGCGCGATCGGCCTGGCGCTCATCTACGGCCGGTTCGCGCGCTACGTGCCGAGCGCCGGCGGGACGTACGCGATCGTGCGCGCCGGCCTCGGGCGGGACGTCGGCTTCTTCGCCGGCTGGACGCTGCTCGCCGTCGGGATCATCTTCGTCCCCGGCCTGCTGATCGCTGCGGCCTTCCTGCTGCAGAACTTCTTCGGCCTCGTCGCGCCCGACACCGGCTTCCTCTCGCACGCGTGGTGGGGCTGGGCGCTGATCCTCGCCGCGGCCGTGTTCGTGATCTCGTGGCTCGGGATCCAGATCTCGGCACGGATCCTGCTCGCGCTGACCGCGATCGGCGTGACGATGCTGCTGATTCTCGACGTCATCATCCTCGCCAAGGGCGGCGCCAACGGCTGGGCGTGGAGCTCGCTCGCGCCGTGGAACAACCACGGCACGTTCGGGTTCGGCTTCTTCGCGCTCGGCGTCGGCATCGCGATGACCGGGTTCTCAGGCTTCGAGACGGCGGTGTTCCTCGCAGAGGAGGCACATACACCGCGGCGCGAGGTGCCGAAGGCGGTGCTCGGCGCGATCGCGCTCGCGGTCCTCTTCTACATCGTGACGACGTTCTCGATCGTCTCCGGCTACGGCCTCACCGACGCCGCGAAGCACTGGCCGTCGGACTCGGGCGGCGCCGTCGTCGGGATGGCGGCGCAGTACGCGGCGCTGTGGTTCGGCAAGGTGCTGCTCCTGCTGCTCGCGATCTCGTCGTTCGCGTCGGCGCTCGGCACTGCGAACTTCACGACGCGCACGGCGTTCGCGTGGGGCCACGACGGCTATCTGCCGCGTGCGTTCGGCCGCACGCACCCGCGCTACAAGAGCCCGCACGTCGCGATCACGGTGCTGATGGCGATCACCGTCGTCGTCTTCGTGCTCGGCCTCGCGTGGCAGGGCCGCACGATCAACGACGCCGTCACCTTCTTCAGCTGGCTGCTGCAGGTCGGCGCCACGGGAATCCTGCCCGTGTACGCGCTGATCGGCATCGCCGGCTTCGTCCACTCGCGCCGGCACGGCGGAACGCTGGTCGACTGGTTGATCGCGCCGATCCTCGCGGTCGTGGTCGTCGGGGTGGCCGAGGTGACCGAGTTCTACGGGCAGACCGGCATCTACAAGTGGGCGCCGTACGTCATGCTCGGCTGGATGGTGCTCGGGATCCTCGTCCGCGCGGCGACGCGCACACGCGTCGAGTCCGTCGAGCGCCGTGCGGAGGAGCTGCAGCCGGAGCTCGCTTGACGACTGCCGTCGAGAGGCGCGGGCACTTCATCGGCCGCGATGAGGTGCCCGCGGCGGCAGGTGCGACGTTCGAGTCGCTCGACCCGACGACGGGCGAGCCGATCGCAACGCTCGCGCTGGGCGACGCCGCCGACGTCGACCGGGCGGTCGCCGCCGCGCGCGCGGCGTTCCCGGCGTGGCGCGACGCCGACGCCTACGAGCGCGGGCGGCTCCTGCAGCGGCTCGCCGATCTGATCGCGGAGAACGCCGACGAGCTCGCTGCCACGGAGGCGCGCGACGCCGGCAAGACGGTGGCCGATGCGGCGCGCGACATCGACCGCGCCGTGCGGACGTGGACGTACTACGCGGGCTGGCCGACGAAGATCACCGGCACGACGAACCCCGCCGATCCGGGGATCTTCTCGTACACGCTCCGCGAGCCGCTCGGCGTGGTCGGCGCGATCACACCGTGGAACTTCCCGCTCGTGATCGCCTCGTGGAAGCTTGCACCCGCCCTCGCGTGCGGCAACAGCGTCGTGCTCAAGCCCGCGGAGGAGGCGCCCTTGAGCGCGCTGCGGCTCGCCGAGCTCGCGCTCGAGGCGGGCGTGCCCGCCGGCGTCGTCAACGTCGTCACCGGCGAGGCGGCCGCCGGCGCCGCGCTCGCCGCACACGACGACGTCGCGAAGATCTCCTTCACCGGCTCGACCGAGGTCGGCCGCGAGATCGTGCGCGCGGCCGCCGGCAACCTGAAGCGGCTGACGCTCGAGCTCGGCGGCAAGTCGGCAAACGTCGTCCTCGCCGACGCCGACCTCGACGCCGCGCTCGAGGGTGCGATGCGGGCGACGTTCCGCAACCAGGGCCAGGTGTGCACCGCGGGCGCCCGCCTGGTCGCCGACGCACGGGTCGCGGACGAGCTCTCGGAGCGGATCGCCGAGCGCGTGCGCTCGCTCGAGCCGGGCGCGCTGATCTCCGCGCGCCAGCGCGCGCACGTGCTCGACCTGTACGAGTCGGCGGTCGCGGAAGGCGGTCGCGCACTCGCGGGCGGCAAGGGCGTCGACCGCCCCGGCTTCTACGTCGAGCCCTCCGTGTTCGTCGACACGACGAACGAGATGCGGATCAACCGCGAGGAGATCTTCGGTCCCGCCGTGGCGGTGATCCGCGTCGACGACGCGGACGAGGCGGTGCGCATCGCGAACGACACGCCCTACGGCCTCGCCGCGGCAGTGTGGACGCGCGACGCCTCGCGTGCGACTGCGATCGCGCGCGCGCTGAACGCCGGCACTGTGTGGATCAACAACTACGGCGGGCTCGACGTCTACGCGGCCTACGGCGGCCGCGGCTCCTCGGGCTACGGTTACGAGCAGGGGCCTCAGACGATCGAGGAGTACACGACACTCAAGACCGTGCGGCAGACGCTGTGAGCGTAGGCTCGACGGAGCTCACCCAGGAGCGGAGGCGCCGGCTCGGCCGGCGCCGGGAGCGGGAACTGTGAGCTCGCTCGCCGAGCTCGACGCCGCGCACGTCATCCATCCGCACGCGGTCGTCGGCGCACCCGCCGCGCCGGTGATCTGGGCGCGCGGCAAGGGCGCGACGCTGTGGGACATCGACGGCAACGAGTACGTCGACGGGACGTGCGGCCTCTGGCAGTGCGCCGTCGGTCACGGCCGCGAGGAGCTCGCGCGCGTCGCCGCCGACCAGATGTCGACGCTCGAGTTCATGGCGTCGTTCTGGAACTTCGCGAACGAGCCGTCGATCCGGCTCGCGGCGCGGCTCGCGGAGCTGTCGCCGCCCGGGCTCGACCGCGTCTTCTTCACGAACGGCGGCTCGGAGGGGATCGAGACCGCGATCAAGCTCGTGCGGCTCGCGTGGCACGCGCAGGGAAAGCCGGAGCGGAGCGTGATCCTCTCCCGCAAGGCGGCGTACCACGGCGTCGGCAGCGCGTCGCTCAGCGCGACCGGCATCCCGCCGCTGAAGGAGGGCTTCGGCCCGCTCGCGCCCGGCTTCGTCCACCTCTCGACGCCGACGCTGCACGCCGACACCGACGCGCTCGTCGACGAGCTGCGCGCGACGATCGACGAGCACGGCGCCGACACGATCGCGGCGTTCATCGGCGAGCCGGTGCTCGGCGTCGGCGGGATGATCCCGCCGCCCGAAGGCTACTGGCCGCGCGTGCAGGAGGTGCTGCGCGAGCACGGCATCCTCTTCATCGCCGACGAGATCGTCACCGCGTACGGACGCACGGGCCGGTGGTTCGGCTCGCAGCGCTACGAGCTCGACCCCGACGTGATCGTCACCGCGAAGGCGCTGACGAGCGGCTACGTGCCGATGGGCGCCGTGCTCGTGCACGACCGCGTCGTCGACATGCTCGACGGCACGCAGTTCCGGCACGGCTTCACGTACAACGGCCATCCCGTCGGTGCCGCCGTCGCGCTCGCGAACCTCGAGATCATCGAGCGGGAGGGGCTGATCGACCGCGCCGCGACGGTCGGTGCGCGGATGCTCGAGCGGCTGCAACCGGTCGCCGAGCTCGACGCGGTCGCCGAGGTGCGCGGCGTCGGCCTCATGCTCGGCGTCGAGCTCGCGGGCGACCGCGATGCGGGGCCGGTGGCCGCGGCGGCGCTCGAGCAGGGAGTCGTCGTCCGCGCCAGCGGCCAGAAGATCGTCATGTCGCCGCCGTTCGTCATCGAGGACGCACAGGCCGACCGCGTGGTCGACGTCTTGAGCGGCGAGCTCCGGAAGCTCGCGTGAGGGAGACGCCGATCAACCAGTCGGTGGAGCGCGCCGTGCGGATGCTCGGCTTCTTCTCGGCGGAGGAGCCCGAGCTGACGCTGCCGCAGCTGACCGAGCGCCTCGAGATCAGCCGCGCGACGACGCACCGCTACGCGATGGCGCTGCGGCAGGTCGGGCTGCTCCGCTACGACTCGGCGGGCGGCGTGTACTCGCTCGGCCCGCGGATCGTCGAGCTCGCGGCGACGGCGCTCTCAGGGCTTCGGATCATCCGCATCGCCGGCCCGCACATGGAACGGCTCGCCGCGGAGCTGAACGAGACGGTCGTCCTCTCGATCTGGGACGGCGAGTCGCCGATCGTCGTGCGCGTCGCCGACAACACCGACCGTGTCGTGCACATCGTCGTGCGCACCGGGTCGCGCCTGCAGCGGTCCGAGTCGGCACAGGGCAAGGTCTTCCTCGCGTTCGGCGGGCCGCAGAACGAGCTCTCGCAGCGGGAGCTGCGCCGCGTCCTCGCCGCGCGCATCGCCGTGAACACGCAGACGCGCGACGGAATCCGCGCGGTCGCGACTCCCGTCTTCCAGGATCGCGAGGTGATCGCCGCGATGGCGGTCGTCGGCACGATCGCGAACCTGCCCGAGCACGACTCGTCGAAGCTCGCGCGCCGCCTCAGTGAGACGGCCGACCAGTTGACGGCCGAGCTCGGCTTCATCGTCGACGGCGAAAGGAGCACCGCCTGATGCCTGCCTACACGTGGGACGAGATCCCGGACGAGCCCGTCCGCCCCGGCGTCCGCCGCCGTGCGTTCGGCACCGACGAGTGCATGCTCGTCCTCAACCACTGCGAGCCCGGGATGGACGTCAGGCCGCACAGCCACGACTTCGACCAGATCGCGATGATCACGAAAGGGACGGCGATCTACCACATCGGCGACGAGCCGTGCGAGGTCGGGCCCGGATCGATCATGCTGATCCCGAAGGGTGTGGAGCACTACATCGAGCCGACGGGAACGGAGACGGTCGAGAACATCGACGTCTTCGTGCCCGCGCGCGAGGACTACCTGCACCTGCTCGAATGGCTGAAGCCGGCGTCGCGGGCGTAACCGGCGACCTCGACGCGGCGGTCGAGGATCTCGCCGAGCGGTTCCGGGCGGCGCTCGAGCCGCCGGCGCGCGCCGCGGCAGAGCTCGACTCCCGGACCCTGCACGCACGGTTCGACGAGCCGCTGCCGGAGCGGGGGATGGCGGTCGACGAGATCCTCGCGCAGCTCGACGAGCGGAGCGCGGGCGGGCTGGCCGGCTCGACCGGCGGGCGCTACTTCGGGTACGTGACGGGCGCGTCGCTCCCAGCCGCCGCGATCGCGGAGGCATGGACGGCGGCGGTCGACCAGAACGTCGGCATGTGGCCGCTCGGCCCGGCGGCGGTCGAGCTCGAGCAGGTGACGATCGGCTGGCTCGCCGACCTGCTCGACGTGCCGATGGCCTCCGGCTACTTCGGCTCCGGCGCGACCATGGCGAACACCGTGTGCCTCGCCGTCGCGCGGCACTGGTTCGGGAGGCAGCACGGCGTCGACGTCAAGGAGCAGGGCGTCCGCGCGCTGCCCGAGCTCGCGGTCTACGGCAGCGAGGAGCTGCACCTGTCCGACCACAAGGCGCTGCGCACGCTCGGGCTCGGCTCCGGTTGCGTCCGCTCGATCCCGATCGACCGGGCGTACTCGCTGGAGGTGGAGCCGCTCGTCGAGGCGATCGAGCGCGACCGTGCGGCCGGCGTCGAGCCGGCGATCGTCATCGCGCAGGCCGGGTCCGTGAACACCGGTGCGTGCGATCCGCTCGACGCGATCGCGGACGTGTGCGAGCGGTACGGGCTCTGGCTGCACGTCGACGGCGCGTTCGGGGCGTTCTACGGGTTGTGCGAGCGGACGGCGCCGCTCGTCCGCGGCATGGAGCGGGCGGACTCGCTCGCCGTCGACGCCCACAAGTGGCTGAACGTCCCGAACGGCTGCGGCTTCGCGCTGCTCCGCGACGCCGAGCTGCACGCGGAGACGTTCGGCGGCTCGGCGGGGTACCTCACGCCCGGCTCGGGCGCGAACCTGCACGAGCTGGGGATCGAGGCGTCGCGGTCCTGGCGGGGCGCGTCTGTCTGGGCTGCGCTCAAGCAGCTCGGCCGCGAGGGCGTCGCCGAGCTCGTGACGAATTGTTGCAATCTCGCGCGCGAGCTGGCCGAAGCGGTCGAGGCGCATCCTCGCCTCTCCCTCGCCGCTCCGGCGCCGACGAACATCGTCTGCTTCCGCTACGTCCGCGACGGGATCGACGTCGAAGCGGTCAACCGGCGGATCCAGGCGGAGGTCGCGGCCGAAGGAGTCGTGTTCCACACGGGCGCGACGCTCGACGGCGTCTTCTGCCAGCGGGCGGCGTTCACCTCCTGGCGGACGACGAGCGACGACGTCCGGCTGCTCGTCGACGCGTGCGTCCGCGCCGGCGACGCGCTCTAGCCCTCCCAGGCGAGCTCGAGCGGCTCGCGCGCGAACCGCTCGAGGTGCGAGGCGGCGATCTCCGCCACCTTCGCGTTGTCGGCCGTGACGTGGAGCGCGTCGTCGCTCGGCACGAGCTCGATGACGCCGAAGCGGGTGTGGATGCGCGTGCGGCCGTCGAGCCGCTCGATCTCGCACTTGTGCCCGAAGTGGTTCGCCATCCTGGTCGCGAGACCGGCCGCGTCGGTCGTGCGTGCGTGCGCCGTCTGCACCGTGCAAGCGTAGTTGTCTAGGGTCGTGGCGATGCGCGCGCCGCCGGTGCGGATCGAGACGGAGCGGCTGCTGCTCCGCCGCTACGAGCGCGGCGATGCGCGCGCTTTCGGCGAGCTGCTCGAACGGAATCGCGACCATTACGGCGCGTTCATCGCGTTCTATCTCGAAGGAGATCCCGCGGAGCGGGTTGCGGGGTACGCCGAGGACTTCGACACGGCGGAGAGCTTCTCGTACGCGGCGTTGCGCGACGGACGGCTGATCGGCGGCGGGGCGCTGCTGCCGCGCATCGGGCCGGGGGCGCTCGAGATCGGCTACCACCTCGGCTGCGACGATGTCGGCCGCGGCTACGCGACGGAGATCGCCGCCGCGCTCATTCGCACCGCGTTCGAGTGCTGCGGCGCAGAACGGGTCGAGCTGCACATCGCGCCGGACAACCACGCGAGTGTCGCGGTGGCCGAGCGGCTCGGGATCCCGTTCGAGCGGGAGGGGTCAGGAGTCGGGATCTACACGCTCGCGCGTCAGCTCGGCTAGCGAGCGCAGCACGACGTCGGCCTGCGCGAGCGACTCCTCGTCCGGCGGGTACGAGGGGTTCGGGATCGCGAGCACGCGCATCCCCGCGGCCTTGGCCGAGCGGATGCCGCCGTGCGAGTCCTCGATCGCGGCGCAGTCGGCGGGCGCGACGTCGAGGCGGCGCGCGGCCTCGAGGTAGACGTCCGGCGCGGGCTTACCGCGCGCGACCTCCTCGGAGGAGACGGTTGCAGCGAAGAAGTCCGTGAGGCCCGCCTGCGCGAGCACGCCGTCGATCAGCGGCCGATTCGACGAGGAGGCGACTGCGAGCGTGAAGTCCTCGGCGAGGCGTGACACGGCAGCGACGGCGCCGTCGATCAGCGGCAGCTCGTTCGCGTACGCGGCGAGCATGCGCCGCACGACCTCGTCGTTGATCGCTTGCGGCTCTTCGGGGACACGGGCAGTCTCGTGCAGGAAGCGCGACCACTCGGTCGAGCTCATCCCCATCATCGCGCGCTGGATCTCCGCGTCGTAGCGGCCGCCGCGCTCGCGGACGAACGCTTCGCGCACCTGGTCCCAGACCTCCTCGGACTGGATCAGCACGCCGTCGAGGTCGAAGACGGCTGCCCGGATGGTCACAGACCGTGGTACTCGCGGTCGCGATACATCAGCGCGCGCGTCGACGGGCCGCGCTCGACGGTCAATACCTCGCCGACGAAGAACGTGTGGTCGCCGACGTCGTGCTGGCCGATGACGCGGGCCTCGATCCAGCCGACGCCGCCCTCGATCAGCGGCGCGACCGTCCCCTCGCGCGTCGCGACGCCCTGCCAGTGGACGATCGGCGGGTGGCCGGCGGCGAAGCGGCGCGCGAGGTCGTCCTGCTCGGAGCCGAGCAGGCTGACCGCGAATGCGCCGGCGTTGCGGAGCAGCTCGTAGAGCGACGCCTGCTTGCCGATCGAGACGCCGACGAGCGGCGGCTCGAGTGACAGCGACACGAGCGAGGAGAGCGTCACGCCCATCCGATCGCCCTCGTAGTCGACCGACAGCACGGACACCCCGTGCGGCCAGAACCGCATCAACCCCCGCAGATCTTCGCCCGACGGCACGGCGGGACGTTACCGACGGGAACGGCCTGTACCTGGTACCGCCACGAAATTGTCAAAAACCGTCCACAGCCCTGTCGGCCGGGAAACGGTGCCACCGATTGTCCGAAGCGGCCGTGCACGGCGTGACGAAGTCGTAGCGGTATCAGGTACCGGCCTTTCGATCTTCATGGCCGGAGCGTCTGCTCGGTGTCCGGGTCGAAGAAGTGCAGCCGCTCCGGATCGACGCCCACCGAGACCGTCTCGCCGGCGCGGATCATCGACCGCGGCTCGAAGGTCGCCGTGAACGCCGACGTCCCCTCGCCGCCGGTGAGCGGCACCGCCTCGAGCACGGGGCCGCCCGTCGCGGCGGCGAGCGCGCGGCTCTTCGCGTCCCGCGCGTCCACCGGGAAGTGCACGAGCAGGCTCGCACCCACCGACTCGACGCGGTCGACCTGCGCCTGCAGCGCCGGGCCGCCGTTTCGTGCCTGATGGAGGTCCTCGGGCCGCACCCCGACGATCACCCGCTCCGCCTTCAGCCAGGGCGGCGCCGGGAGCGTCGTCCCGCCGAGCCGCACGCTCCCGTTCTCGACGGTCGCGTGCGCGAGGTTCATCGGCGGCGAGCCGATGAAGCCCGCGACGAACAGATTCGCCGGATTGTCGTACACGTCGGCCGGCGTCCCGACCTGCTGCAGCACGCCGTCGCGCAGCACGGCGATGCGGTCGCCCATCGTCAGCGCCTCGACCTGGTCGTGCGTGACGTAGACCGTCGTCACACCGAGCCGCTTCTGCAGCGCCTCGATCTCGCCGCGCATCTGCACGCGCAGCTGCGCGTCGAGGTTCGAGAGCGGCTCGTCCATCAGGAAGACCCGGGGCTTGCGGATGATCGCGCGGCCCATCGCCACGCGCTACCGCTGGCCGCCGCTCAGCTGCTTCGGTCGCCGGTCGAGCAGGTTCTCGAGCCCGAGCAGCTCCGCCGTCTCGCGGACGCGCGCCCGGATCTCCTGCTTCGGCGCCTTCGCGAGCTTCAGCGAGAACGCGATGTTCTGCGCGACCGTCATGTGCGGGTAGAGCGCGTAGTTCTGGAAGACCATCGCGATGTCACGGTCGCGCTCGAGCACGTCGTTCATCCGGTGGCCGCCGATGAACAGGTCGCCGCTCGTGATGTCCTCGAGCCCGGCGACCATGCGCAGCGCCGTCGTCTTGCCGCAGCCCGACGGCCCGACGAGCACGAGCAGCTCGCCGTCGGCGATCTCCAGCGACAGACCCTGCACGGCCTCGAAGCCGTTCGGGTACCGCTTGTAGATGTCGTCGAGGAGGATGTCCGCCATCCCTATCCCTTCAGCGCTCCGGCCATCAGGCCGCGCATGAAGTAGCGGCCGAGCAGAACGTAGACAATGAGCGTCGGCAATGACGCGAGCAGCGCCGCCGACATCTGCAGGTTGTACGGCGTCACGAGCGAGCCCGTCGTGTTGTTCAGCGCGACCGTCACCGGCCACTTCGCCGGATCCGTGATGATGAACACCGCGAACAGGAAGTCGTTCCAGATCGACGTGAACTGCCAGATCGCAGCGACGACGAACGCCGGCATCGAGATCGGCAGGACGACCGACCAGAACGTCCGCAGCATCCCGGCGCGGTCCATCCGCGCCGCCTCCATCAGGTCGTTCGGAATCGTCGCGTAGTAGTTCCGGAAGATCAGCGCCGTGATCGGGATGCCGTAGACGATGTGCGCGAACGCGAGCCGCGGGATGCCCGCGGGGAAGTGCACGTCCTCGAGCAGCGTCGTCAGCGGGATCATCACCGCCTGGTACGGGATGAACATCCCGAACAGGAAGAGCGTGAAGACGATGTCTGCGCCGGGGAACTTCCACTTCGACAGCACGAAGCCGTTCAGCGCGCCGAGCACGACGGAGATGACGGTCGCGGGGACGACCAGCTTGAAGCTGTTGCCGAGGTTCGGCGACAGCTGCGTCCACGCCTGCGACCACGCCTGCGTGGTCCAGAGGTGCGGCAGCGTCCACGCGTGCGACGCATCCGTCTCGAGCACGCCCTTGAAGCTCGTGACGACGAGCACGTAGACCGGGATCAGCACGATCGCCGCGAAGAGCAGCAGCAGCGCGTACTTCGCGAACGGGGCGCTCCGCGCGCGCCGCCGCAGCCGCGGGACCGGCGCGACGATCGGCGGCGTCTGCGAGATGCTGCTCACGCGTTCCGCTCCGAGCGCACCGTGAAGATCAGGTACGGGACGATCAGGATCGAGATCCCGAGCAGCAGCAGCGTCGCGATCGCGGCGCCCTTCGCGTAGTCGTGCGCGTCGTAGATGTTGATCCACATGTAGACGGCCGGGACCATCGTGATCACCTGCTTGCCGCCGATCGCGACGATCAGGTCGAACACCTTGATCGAGATGTGCCCGAGGATGATCAGCGCCGACAGCGTCACGGGCCGCAGGTGCGGGAAGACGACATGGCGGTACACGCGGTACTCGGACGCGCCGTCCATCCGCGCCGCCTCGCGCAGCTCCTCGGGCACGCCGCGGAAGCCGGCGAGGAACAGCGCCATGATGTAGCCCGACAGCGCCCAGACGGCCGGCATCGCCATCGCCGCCATGCCCCAGTTCTGGCCGAGGTACCACTGGTTCTCGAGCGCGTGCAATCCGAGCTTGTCGAAGATCGCGTTCAGCCCCGACGTGCGGTCGCCCGGCGCCGGGTTCATCAGCCAGCGCCAGACGATCCCGGCGGCGATGAACGAGATCGCCATCGGGAAGAGGTAGACAGCGCGGAAGAACCCCTCGCCCTTGACGCCCTTGTCGAGGAGGAACGCGAGCGTCCAGCCGACGATCAGCGTGCCGACGATGAACGCGACGGTGAAGACCGCGAGGTGGCGCATGTTGTAGCTCCACCACACGGGATCGGAGTTGAGGTCCTTGTACGCGGCGAAGCCGGCGTAGTGCGTCGACTTCACCGAGGTGCGCCAGTCGCTCAGCGACACCTTGATGTTCCAGCCGATCAGGCCGTACACGAAGACGGCGATCAGGACGATCGAGGGCGTGAGGAGGAGGAGCCCAGGGCCCCACCTCCTCACGCGCCTCAACCGGGTCATGCCTCCTTACGCGTTCTTGTCGTGCGCCGTGACGAGCGCCTTCTGGAAGGACGACTCGTCATGCGTCTGGATGAACGTGCCGAGCGCGGTGTCGATCGCCGTGTTCCACGCGTTGTCGGCGACGACGCCGTGGGTCAGCGAGCCGACGAGCGTGTCGGTCTTCCACTGCCCGAGCGCCCACTTCAGGTACGGGCCGTAGAGGCTCCGCTTCGCGTCCTGCCGCGCCGGGATCGAGCCCTTCACCGGGTTGAACGTGTCCTGCGCCTTCTCGCTGCCGAGGAACGCGAGCCACTTCTTCGCGGCCGCGGCGTGCGGCGCGCCCTTCGGCAGCGTGAAGCTGTCGGAGAGCCAGTCGTACACGTTCGTCGTCCCCGGGACGGCCGTCCACTTGTAGTCCTTGCCCGGCTTCTTGGCGAGGTTGCCGCCGGCGGTCGAGCCGCTGAAGTACCCGTCGGCCCAGTCGCCCATGACGTTGAACGCCGCCTTGCCGTCGATCACGAGCTTGCCGGCGTCCTGCCACGTGAGCGAGGCCGCGTCCGAGTTCGTGTAGTTCTTCAGCAGGTCGTCGAACCGGGCGATCGCCGTCTTGACGCCGCCGCTGTTCCAGTTGCCGCCCTTCGTCCACAGCTTGTTCCAGCCCGACGGGCCGAGCGTGGAGATGAGGATGGTCTCGAACAGGTGCTTCTGCGTCCACTGCTCACCGAGCGCGAGCGGCGTGACGCCGGACTCCTTGGCCTTGATCGCCTTGAGGTCCTTGATGAACTGCGCCCACGTCGTCGGCGCCGCCGTGATGCCGGCCTTCTTGAGGACGGCGGGGTTGTACCAGAGCACGTTGGCGCGGTGGATGTTCACCGGCACCGAGTACAGGTGGCCCTTGTACCGGATCTGGCTGAGCAGCTGCTTCGGCATCACCTTGTCGAAGCCGTACTGCTTGTAGAGCGAGTCGATCGGCATGACCTGCCCGGCCTTGATGTAGTCGAGCAGCTCCTTGCCGGCGTGGCCCTGGAACGAGTCAGGCGGGTTGTGCGCCTGCAGCCGCTGCGCGAGCACGGCCTTCGCGTTCGTGCCGGCGCCGCCGGCGACCGCCTCGTTCTTGAACTTGCAGCTCGGGTTGGCCTTGTTCCAGATCGCCTGCAGCTTCGTCAGGCCGGCCGCCTCGCCGCCGCCGGTCCACCACGAGAAGACGGACAGCTCGCACGACGCCTTCGCCTTGACGGCGGACGCGTGGCCGGCCGATCCGGCGGCCGGCAGTGCGAGCGCGGCTGCGAGCACGGCGAGGACGCCGAGCTTCCGCATCAGTTGTGACATGTATAGCCCTCCCATTCGTTCCTACGTCAACCCGCAGTCAACGAGTTGGACGCTATCGCGTCAACCGGGAATTCGCGGATCGCTTTCCGATGCGTCAGGCGCGCCGCGGCAGGGTGACGGTGAAGGTCGACCCGCGTCCTGCCTGCGACTGCACGTTCAGCGTCCCGCCGAGCTGCGTCACGATCTCGCGGGAGATATAGAGGCCGAGCCCGGAGCCGCCGACGCCGCGCGTCATCTCCGCGTCGAGGCGGTAGAACTTCTCGAAGATCCGGTCCTGTTCGGCGCTCGGGATGCCGAGGCCCTGGTCGACGACGTCGATGCTGATCGACGCCGTCGCGTCCCGCAGTTGCACGAGGACGAGCCCGCCGTCGACCGAGTACTTGACAGCGTTGTCGACGAGGTTGACGAGCACCTGGCGGAGCAGCGACTCGTCGCAGCGGATCGGTGCGACCGCGGACGGCAGCTCGAGCCCGACCAGCACCTTCTCGGGTGCGCGCACGCGCGCCGACTCGACGACCGCCGAGCAGAGCGCCGCGACGTCGCACTCCTGCTCGTCGACGCGGAGCGTCCCGCGGTCGAGCTGCGCGCTGACGAGCAGCGCGTCGACGATGTCGGTGAGGTGGGCGGACTCATCGGCGATCATCTGCAGGAGTCGCTCGCGCTGCCGCGGCGTCAGCTCGCTCCCGCGCGCGCGGAGCGTCGTCGCTCCGCCGTAGACCGCGGTCAGCGGCGTCCGCAGCTCGTGCGACGCGGTCGCGACGAAGTCGGCGCGGGCGCGCTCGAGCGCGTAGGCGGACGTCGCGTCGCGAACGGCGACGACGCTGCCGCCGTCGAATCGCCGGACGACGGGCACGAGCCACCGTTCGCTCGACTCGAGCACGACGGGGACGAACTGGTCGCCCGCATCCGCCGCGTCGACCAGCTCGTCGTAGTCGACGACGACGCCGCGCGCCGGCTGTCCGACGGCGCTGTCGGCGTCGACCCCGAACAGCTGCTCGGCTGCCCGGTTCCAGTAGCGGACGCGTTCGTCGTCGCCGACGAGGAAGACCGCCTCGGAGACGTGCGCGAGCGCGCGGCTCGCCTGCGCCTCCTGCTCCTGCTCGGCGTACGCGCGACGGAGGCGCTCGGGCACGCGAAGGAGCAGAGCGACCGCGATCGCGATCGCGAGCACGCCGGCGATCCCGAGGACGGCGAGCGTCGCCTCGTACGTCCGGTGCTGCGCCGCGCGCGTCTCGTCGATGAAGGCGTCGATATCGATCTGCATCGCGAGCGCCGTCGCTCGGAAGCGGGCGGCCTTCTGCTCGCCGCGCAGCACGTCCATCCGCGCTCGTGCCTGGCCCTCACGGCCGTCGGCGACGAAGACGATCAGCGAGTCGTAGAAGCCGCGCAGCGATTGCGCCTGCTGCTCGACGGCGTTCGTCCGGGCGGCGAGCTGCGGCCGGCCCTGCGTGAGCGCGTTGATCTGCCGCAGGTCGTCGGCGAGGGCCGAGCGGCCTTCGAAGTACGGGTCGAGACTGCGGCGGTTGGTCGTGATCATGTAGCCGCGGACCGCCGTCTCCTCCTCGGTGATGCGGAAGAGGACGTCGCGCGTCAGCGTGCGCAACGGCAGCGCGACGTTGACGTAGCGGTCTTCGGCGGAGTGGTAGAGCGTCGCCGTCGCGAGGAGGCCGGTGGCGAGCACGCCCGCGAGCAGCACGAGCAGGATCAGCAGCGCGAGCTGGACGCGACGCTTCGCGAGCAGCGCGGGCGACGCCGGTAGCAACCGGAAGCGGCGCCGCCGCGGCACGACGGCGCGCACGGCGGAGCTCATCAGCCGACCCCGCAGCCGGAGACGATCCGGAAGTTGGTGAGCGGACGGAGCTCGGCACCGTTCGAGAGTGCGCCTCGCGTCACCGTCGTCGGGTTCCAGAAGCCCACGCCCGCGAGCTCGACCGTGACGCCGAGCAGCTCCCACGACGGCTTCACGCCGGGGCACCTGCTCGTCAGCTGCTCGCGGGCGGCGATCATCCCCGTGCGGTCGCGTGCGCGCGAGCCGAGGCAGTGCGGGTTCGGCAGGTACGCGTTCATGTACTGCGCGCTGTCGATGCTGTAGAGGATCAGCACGATCTCGCCGTTCGAGGCGATGCGGTAGCGGTCGATGACCGTGCGCAGCCGCCAGACGTGGCGCTGGAAGGGTGTGGCGCGCCGCGCCGGCGTCTTCGCGGGCTCCTTCAGCTTCGCGATGTCGGCGATCGACGTCGGGATTCCGCGCAGGGTGACCGTGCGCCGGTCCGGGTCGCTCAGCGTCATCAGCCGCCAGAGGGTGCCGCCGCACCACGCGCCGGGCGACTCGCGCTTCGGCGCAGCCGTCGCCGTGAGCGCAAGCAAGCACGCCGCGGCTGCAACGAGCGCGAGCAAGATCGTCTTTTTCATCTGGCGGGCCGGCATCGCGGGTGATGCCGCAGCGCCACCAACGTATCAGCGGTTTGGCTCAGTTTCGAGCGGGTTCGCGCAGGGATGTGAGGCGGCGGGGGTGGGATTCGAACCCACGAGCCTGTAGAGGGCTAGCGATTTTCAAGACCGCCCCGTTCGACCGCTCCGGCACCCCGCCGCGCGCGTACGCATTGTGCCGGGGCTTCAGGCTGGGTGGCGTCCTGCCGATATTCGGCGAATGACCTGCCCCGCGTGCGGACACCACCTCTCGACCCGCACCGTCGGCGCACTGACCGTCGACGTGTGCGACGGCGGCTGCGGCGGCATCTGGTTCGACCACTACGAGCTGCGCAAGGTCGACGAGATCGCGGAGTCCGCGGGCGAGGAGCTGCTGAACGTCCGCCGCGACCCGGGCGTCGTCGTCGATCCGACGGAGCGCTACCGCTGTCCGCGGTCGACGACGGGCGCGATCCTGATGCGGCACTTCTGGAGCGTCAAGCGCGACGTCACGCTCGACGAGTGCGCGGAGTGCGGCGGCTTCTTCCTCGACGCCGGCGAGCTCGGCCGCATCCGCGACGAGTTCGACACCGAGGCCGAGCGGCACGCCGCCGCAGACGCGTACTTCAAGGAGGTCGTCGATCCGCTGCTCGACGCCAGGCGCGCCGAGACGGCCGCCGAGCTCGAGCGCGCGCAGACGTTCGCGCGCGCGTTCCGCTTCCTGACGCCCAGCTGGTACATCCCCGGCAAGCAGGCCGGGGCCGCGTTCTAGACCGAATTAGCCTGAAACGCGCGCCGGCGCGCCGTACGGCCGCAGCACGTCGGGCACGTCGCCCTGGAAGTTCTCGAGGATCGCCAGCGTCGCGCGGTCCGTCACCGCCGTGCCGTTCAGCGTGTGCACCGGCTCGAGGTTCTTGCCGTCGACACGGGCGCGGATGCCGAGGCGGCGCGCCTGGAAGTCGGTCGTGTTCGACGTCGAGGTCAGCTCGCGGTATCGCTGCTGGTACGCGAACCAGCCCTCGCAGTCGTACTTCTTCACCGCCGGCGCGCCGAGGTCGCCCGCGGCGACGTTGACGACGCGGTAGGGAATGCCGAGCCCCTGCAGGATCTGCTCCTCGACCGCGAGCAGCCGCTCGTGCTCGTCCGCCGACGCACTCGGCTCGCAGAACACGAACATCTCGACCTTCCAGAACTGGTGCACGCGGAACATCCCGCGCGTGTCCTTGCCGGCGGCGCCGGCCTCGCGGCGGAAGTTGACCGAGTACCCCGCGTACCGCAGCGGCAGCTCGTTCAGGATCTCACCCATGTGCATCCCTGCGAGCGCCACCTCCGACGTTCCCGTCAGGTACAGCTCGTCCTCGGGTAGCGCATAGATGTTCGTGCGGTCGGTCGGGAAGAATCCCGTGCCGTACATCGCGTCCTCGCGCACGAGCACGGGCGGCAGCACCGGCGCGAAGCCCTCGCGCACGACGACGTCGAGCGCATAGCGGTGGACGGCGAGGGCGAGCAGCGCCGTGTCGCCGACGAAGTAGCCGAACCGGGAGCCCGACAGCCGCGCCGCGCGCTCCATCTCGAACCGGCCGACCTCGGTGTGCTCGCGCGGAACGTCGAGCGCGGGCGGCTCGCCCCAGCGGCGGATCTCCTCCGCGTCCTCGTCCGTGTCGCCGTCCGGCGCGTCGTCGGCGGGCGGATTCGGGAGCTGCGTCAGCAGCTCGTCGCGCGCCGACTCCGCGTCGGCGAGCTCACGCTCGGCCACCTGCAGCTGCTCCTTCACGCTCTTCAGGTCCGCGAGCTGCTCGGGCGTCGGCTTCCCCTTCAGCTTCGTCTTCGCGCGCAGCTCGTCGACGCGGGGAACGACTGCGCGCCACCGCTCGTCGGCGGCGAGCCACGCGTCGAACGACTCGGCCGCGCCCTTGCGCGCGAGCCGGCGCCGGAACTCGTCGGGATTGGCGCGCGCCGCGCGTGCGTCGATCACGAGCGGGAGTCTAGGTAGCTCTCGATCAAGACAGCCACGCCCTCGTCCTCGACGTCGGGGACGACGAGATCGGCGCGCTCGAGGATCTCCCGATGTGCGTTCGCGACGGCGACGCGGAAGCCGGCCCAGTCGAGCAGCTCGCGGTCGTTCTCGCCGTCGCCGCACGCGACGGCCTCCGCGGCGGTGAAGCCGAGCCGCTCCGCGATGAACGCCATGCCTGCGCCTTTGTTCACGTCGGGGTGCGCGAACTCGAGGAAGTGGGGCAGGGATTTCGACACGAAGAGCTTTCCTTCGAACCTCGGCTTCAGCTCCGCCTCGAGCGCGTCGAGCGCTGCGGGATCGCCGACCGCGACGAGCTTCGTCGGATCGCGGTCGAGCCACGCGCGCAGGTCGCCGACGACGTGCATCTCGACCTTGTTCAGGTCCGCGTACGCGTGCGCCTCGGGCGTCGCCGCGGCGACGTAGAGCTCGTCGTCGACATACGCGTTGATGTGAAAGCCGGCGTCGATCACGGCGTCGAGCGCCTCCCGCGCCGCCGGCAGCGGAATCGGAGTGTGCCGGAGGAACTCGCCCGTCGCCGGGTCGGCGATCAGCGCGCCCTGGTAGCAGACGACGGGATCGTCGATCTCGGCTGCCGCGAGGAACGGCCGCACCGCCTGGAACATCCGGCCGGTGACGACGATCACGTGCGTGCCGGCTGCCCGCGCCCGCTCGATCGCTGCGATCGTCCGCGGGCGCAGCACGAGGTCGGGCGCGACGAGTGTGCGGTCGAGGTCGCACGCGAAGGCGGCGACGTGGGCGGGAAACCGCTCGGGGAGCTCTACGGGGTGCCGCCGGTCGACTTCACGACGAAGGCGGCGACGTCGGCGATCTGCTGGTCGCTGAGCTGGCCCTTGAATGCCGGCATCGGCGATTTGCCGAAGGTGACCCGGGTCGTCGCGAGCTGGTAGTCCGGCTTGGCCTGGTCGAGGTTCGGCCCGATCGTGCCGCTCGAGCCGGCCGCGGCGAGCGTGTGGCAGGCGCCGCACCCTGCCTTGGCGAAGATCGGCTTGCCCGCGTCGGGGTTCCCCTTCAGCTTGGCTGCGGGCGACGCCGGCTCCTGTGTCGCCTTCGGGAGCGTTCCGATCACCGTCTCCGGCGCGGCCTGCGTCGTGCCCTGCGAGCCGCAGCCGGCGGCGAGCAACGAGACCGCGGCGCCGCATGAGAGTGCGGTGAGAATCCCCCTGCGCACGGGCCGTGACAATACCTGCCCGCATTACCATTCGAGTCGTGAAGCGTCGGTCGTACGGACGGGATACAGGGCTCACGGTGCGGATGCTCGCGACGAGCGGCCTGCTCGGGCTCCTGTACGTCGGCTTCGCGCTCGTCCTTTTTTACGCCGTGCACATGCAGCTCGCGCCGATGCTCGTGATCGTGATCGGGATGGCCGTCGTCCAGTACTGGACGTCGGACAAGCTCGCGCTCGCCGCCTCGGGCGCGAAAATCGTCACCGCCGAGCAGGCGCCGGATCTGCACGCGATGGTCGAGCGGCTGTGCGCGATGGCCGACCTGCCGAAGCCGCGGATCGCGGTGGTCCCGAGCGACGTCCCGAACGCGTTCGCGACCGGCCGCAACCCGAAGCACGCCGCGGTGGCCGTGACGGAAGGGCTGTGGCGGCGGCTCGAGCCCCGTGAGGTGGAGGCTGTGCTCGCGCACGAGCTCTCGCACATCGCGAACCGCGACGTCCTGATCATGACCATCGCCAGCTTCTTCGCCATGGTTGCGGCGCTGATCACCCGCTGGGGCTTCTATTTCGGGATGTTCGGCGGCGGCTACGGCGACCGGCGCGACAACAACAACCAGGTGCCCGTCTGGCTGATCGTGTTCGCGGTGTCGATCGTCACCTATGTCGTCAGCTACATCCTCATCCGCACGATCTCGCGCTACCGCGAGTACGCGGCCGACCGCGGGTCGGCACTGATCACCGGCGCGCCCGAGAACCTGATGAGCGCGCTGCAGAAGATCGCGAGCGGCATCACACAGATCCCGCAGCGCGACCTCCGCGAGGTCGCCGGCATGAACGCCTTCTTCATCGTACCCACCAACTGGCGCCAGCAGGTCGGCGAGCTCTTCATGGACCACCCGCCGATGGAGAAGCGCCTCGCCGCCCTCGCCGAGATCTCGCGGCAAATGGGCAAGCCCGTCTCCTAGCTCGCGGGAGCTGAGACGCGCAGCGGCTTAGCGAGCGCGGATGATGACGCGCCCGCCGAAGGCGCGCGCGTCCGCACGACGAGCCCTTCCTGCACGGAGCGAGCGGGAGACCGCGCTCTCCCGCTCGCGCAGTTCCTCAGCCCAGCGAGCGAACGCGACGCGTTCGCGAGCTAGATCGGCGCGTCGAACAGCGCGAACCACTTCGAGAGGTCCTGCTCGACGGGCAGCTCTCTTTCGAGCTTCGCCTTCAGCTCGAGCTCGCGCGCGTTGTCGCGCTCCTGGCCGGAGCCGGTGGGGACGAACGGCCAGAACGTGCCGGTCTTGAAGCCGTAGATCCAGTACACAGGGTGTGTGCCGCCGTCGAAGCGGAACGCTGCGGCGAGCAGCTGCCCGCCGAACCCCTGCTCGGTCAGCCCGTTCGCGACGCCGTAGACCGCGGTCACCTGGTCTTCGATGTCCGGGTCGCGGACGATCACCCACTGGAACCCGAACGCGTCGCTCTTGCGGTCGAGCGTCGAGCCGTTCTCGGCGGCGACCGTCTGCAGCAGCTGCTCGATGTCGCTGTCGACGCGCGCGAAATCGCCGGCCGACAGCGGCTTGAACACGATCGCGCCGGCGCCGGCCGGCTTGAGGCCGCACTCGACGTCGAGCGAGACGGCGCTCGTCGTCAGCGCGAACAGCCGGTCGCGGGCCGGTCCCTTCAGCTTCTTCCGGCCGAAGAGGGTGTCAGTGAGCCCCAGGTTCGATCTCCTTCTGCGTGTCGCCGCTTCCGACCTCGGCCTTCAGCTTCGCGAGCTCGTCGTCCACCTGCGCCGACGAGGAGATCTGCGCGAGCTCGCGATCGATGCGGTCGCGGCTGTCGCCGAGCTCCTCGAGCGATCCGGAGGCCGTCAGCTCCTCGATCGCGCCGGCGCGCGCCTGCAGCTCCTGCGTCTTGTCGCGCGCGCGCTGGATCGCCATGCCGGTGTCCTGCATGCCTTTGCCGATGCCGGTCGCGGCCTCGCCGATCTTCACCTGCGCCTGAGCGGCGGAGTACTGCGCCTTGATCACTTCCTTCTCGGAGCGGAACGACTCGATGCGCGTCTGGAGCTGCTGCTGCGAGGCGACGAGCTGGTCCTGCTGCGACTGGAGCTGCTGCACCTGCGCGTCGAGGCCTTGCAGCTGCTGCTGCGCCGCCGCCTTGCGCTGCAGCGCCTCCTTCGCGAGATCGTCGCGGTTCGCGGCCACCGCCTGGCGGGCCTGGGTCTCGAGCTTGACGACGTTCTGCTCGATCGTCTGCGTCTGCAGCTCGAGCCGCTTCTTCGCCGTCACGACGTCGGCGACGCCGCGCTTCACGTTCTGCAGCTGCGTCAGCATCTGCTCGTACGAGTAGTCGAGTGTCTCGGTCGGGTTCTCGGCGCGGTCGAGCGCGCGCGACGTTTTCGCCTTGAAGATCAGCATGAAGCGCTGCCAGAGACCGGCCATCCGTCCTCCTGATCGGGTTCGGGCGTTAGCCTACCGCGGTGCTCGTCGAACGAACCATGCACCCCGAATGGCTCTCGAACGCTTTCGCGATCGCCGACGGGGAGCGGGGGACGGCGCTGATCGTCGACTCCGGGCCGGATCCGGCGCCGCTGATCGAGGCGATCGAGGGCTGGGGCGCGGAGGTGGCGGCGATCCTGCGCACGCATGCGCATCACGACCACGTCGTCCACGAGGACGCGCTGCGCGAGCGGTACGGCGTCGAGGTGGTCGCCGAGCCGGGCGCCTGGGCGTTCGGTGACATGCGCGTCCGCGGTCTCGCGACGCCGGGCCATTCCGACGACATGGTCGCCTTCCACGTCGACGGCCTGATCTTCACCGGCGACACGCTCTTCAAGGACGCCGTCGGCGGCGGCGACCTCGAGCAGGTGCGGGCGTCGGTGCTGGACGTCTTCATGTCGCTGCCCGACGACACGCGCGTGCTGCCGGGGCACACGGACGAGACGACGATCGGCCGTGAGCGCGAGCACAACCCGTTCGTCCGCGTCTGGACGGGCGCGGAGCCGGAGGGAACCGACCGCGTGCGGGTCAACGGCCGCGACGCGACGCTGATCGTCTGGTCGCCGGATTACGACGGCAAGGGCAAGGCCTGGGTGCGGTTCGACGACGGCGGCGACGCGATCGTCGGCGGCTCGCGCGTCGAGCGATGAGATACCGCCGTTGCGGCCGCTGGGGGCTGCAGCTCCCTGAGATCTCGCTCGGGCTCTGGCACAACTTCGGGCAGAACAAGCCGTTCGAGACCGGCCGCGCGATCGTGCGGCGCGCGTTCGAGCTCGGCGTCACGCACTTCGACCTCGCGAACAACTACGGGCCGCCGTACGGCGCGGCGGAGGAGACGTTCGGACGGATCCTGCGCACCGACCTGCGAGGACACCGCGACGAGATCGTCGTCTCGACGAAGGCCGGCTACGACATGTGGCCGGGCCCGTACGGCGACGGCGGCTCGCGGAAGTACCTGCTTGCGTCGCTCGACCAGAGCTTGCAGCGGCTCGGCGTCGACTACGTCGACATCTTCTATTCGCACCGGCGCGACCACGACACGCCGCTCGACGAGACGGTCGGCGCGCTCGACAGCGCCGTCCGCCAGGGGAAGGCGCTCTACACGGGCATCTCGTCCTACGGCGCCGAGTCGACGGACAACGCCGTGTCGCTCGCGCAGGAGCCGCTGATCATCCACCAGCCGGTCTACTCGATCCTCAATCGCTGGATCGAGGAGGAAGGCGTGCTCGACGCGTGCGAGCGCAACGGGCTCGGCGTGATCGTCTTCTCACCGCTCGCGCAGGGGCTACTCAGCGACCGCTACCTGCACGGCATCCCCGAAGGGTCGCGCGCGACGCACTCCGACTACTTCAGCCGCGAACACGTCACCGAGGAGAAGCTCGCGATGGTCCGCGCACTGCACGACGTCGCCGCGCAACGTGGGCAGAGCCTCGCGCAGATGGCGCTCGCGTGGACGCTCCGCGACCAACGCGTCACGTCGGCGCTGCCCGGCGCCAGCTCGGTCGCGCAGCTCGAGGCGAACGTCGCCGCTCTCGACAACCTCGCGTTCTCGGACGACGAGCTCGCCGCGATCGACGCGTCAGTCGGGCCAGGCGCCGTCGGCGAGCACGACCGTGCTGCGTCCCAGTAATAGGAGAGCGCGGACAAGGTGGGGGTTTCCCGCTTCGTCCGCGCTCGCCACGCGGTGGTCGATAAAGCGCGACCGCGGCGCCACCCTCACGCCGCGATCTTCGCCAGCACCGCGTCGATGCGCGCGAAGCCGCCCTTCGCGCCCTCCTCGACGCCGTAGCTCATCGTCGTGTCGCGCTCCTCCGCGGTCTCGAAGCGCATCGTCTGCGTAAGCTTCGTCTGCTCGCCGAGATCCTCGAACTCGAGCGTCTGCAGGTGGTTCTGGAACGTCTGCACGAGGCGCTCCGGCGGGTCTACCTCACGGAACTCGCCCTCGACGACGCCGTAGGCGGTGCGGAACCGGTACGTGCCGCCGGGGCGGACGTCCATCTCCTCGACGACCGTTCCGTCGCCCCACCATTCCGGGATCAGCGCCGGATCCGTCCAGACGGAGTAGACGTGCGCGCGCGGCGCGTCGAAGACCCGCTCGACGCGGATCTCGAGCTCGTTCGGCTTGGTGACGGTGGTCTCGTTCATCGTGCTCCTTTCGTGCGTTCGACGACCCGTGCGAAGCGGTCGAGCCGCTGCAGCCACGCGTTCAGCCCTTCGAAGGCGTACGGAGCGAGCGTGCAGCGCCGGACGCGCCCGATCTTGGCGCTCGTGACGAGCTCCGCCTCCTCGAGCACCCGGATGTGCTTCTTCATCCCGGTGAGCGAGATGCCGAACGGCTGCGCCAGCTCGGTGATCGTGGCGGGCCCTTCGACGAGCCGCTCGAGCACCGCCCGGCGGGTCGGATCGGCCAGGGCGCCGAACGCGCGGTCGACGGTCGTTGAATACTGAACCATTGAGTTCAGTATTACAGGTCGGCCGCCCGACGCGCAACGTTGTAGCGTCGCGCACATGAACCGCGGCACCATTGGCGAAGCGGAGCTGGCGGAGGTCGAGCGGCAGCGGCTGCGCGCGCTCGTCGCCGCCGACGTGCAGGCCGCGGCCGAGCTGCACGCCGACGACTTCCAGCTTGTCACGCCGTCGGGCGACACCTATTCCAAGGACGCCTACCTCGAGGGCGTCGCCGCCGGCGAGATCAACTATCTGCACTGGGAACCGGAGGCGATCGACGCTCGCGTGCGCGCCGACGCCGGCTGCGTCCGCTACCGGTCGACGATCGAGATCGTGGTCGAGGGCCGCGCGCTGCCGGCCGGCCGGTACTGGCACACCGATTACTACGAGCGCCGCGGCGGCCGCTGGCAGGTCGTCTGGTCGCAGGCCACCGCGACGACATAGGCGTTTCCGGACACGTCTGATCGAGGCGATAGGTTCCGGCTCGTGCGCCTGCTCGTCGCCCGCTGCGAGGTCCGGTACACCGGCCGGCTCACCGCCGTCCTGCCGGAAGCGGTGCGCCTGCTGATCCTCAAGGCCGACGGCTCGGTGCTCGTGCACGACGACGCGGGCGGCTACAAGCCGCTCAACTGGCTGACGGGGCCGACGCACAGCGAGGAGCTCGGCGACACGCTGCTCGTCCACAAGCCGAAAACCGAGGACGTGCTGGAGATCCGGCTCGCGGAGATCCTCAGCGACGTCACGCACGACATGGGCGAGTCGGCGGCGCTGCAGAAGGACGGCGTCGAGCGCGACCTGCAGCTCGAGCTCGCCGCCGCGCCGGCGGCGCTCGGCGAGGAGCTGACGCTCGTCAAGCGGGAGTGGGCGACGGAGGTCGGCCCGGTCGACCTGATGTGCCGCGACGAGAGCGGAGAATGGGTCGCCGTCGAGATCAAGCGCATCGGGACGATCGACGCGGTCGAGCAGCTGACGCGCTACCTCGGCTTCATCCGCGAGGACCCCGCGAAAGCGGCGTGCCGCGGCATCCTCGCCGCGCAGAGGCTGAAGCCGCAGGCAGTGGCGCTCGCCGAGTCCCGCGGGATCCGCTGCGTCGAGGTCGACCTCGCCGTGTTGCGCGGCGAGCGCGAGCCCGACCTGACGCTCTTTCAGTAGGCGGCAGAGCCGTACAGCAGCATGACGCCGTCGCGCGTCTGCGCGCGCGTCAGTGTGTCCTCGGCGTTGTCCGGGCCGACGCCGCCGCCGATCACCGCCGTCGCGCGCCGCACGCCGTTCAGCTCGCGATGCGCGGCATCGATCTGCTCGCGCACCTGTTCGTCGCTGTCGAACATGCGCGGCGAGAAGGAGCCGACCTGGACGAAGTCCGCGCCGAGCAGGCGCGTCAGCTCGGCGAGCACGCGCGGCGCCACCGACACGCGCTCGCCGCGCGGCAGGAACGACCAGCCGACCCGGTGCACGAACAGCGGCACGCCGTGCTCGCGCAGCCGCGCGATCGATCCCAGCCCGGCGACGAAGCCGTTGATCATCAGTGCTCGCGCACCCGCGGCGACGACGGCGTCGGCATCGCTGCCCGTCACGTTCGCGGCATAGAGGACGTCGTCCGGGATCGCGTCGTGCACGCGACGCACGCGCTCCGGGGAGCTGACCTGCAGCTCGTCGTCCTTGACGAGCGTTGCGCCGGTGCGCGCTACGAGCTCGCCCGCGACGCGTGCCGCCTGCGCGTCGTCGAGGCCGAGCGCCGGCTTGATGATCGCGCCGACGGTGACGCCCTCACGCGCGCCGAAGCGCGGTCCCGCGAAGCCGTCCGGCCACTCGACCGCGAGCAGCCGGCACGACTCGACGTCGCCGCGGTCGGCCCACTCGCCGGCGATACAGCCCGCGAGGAGCTGCTCCGCCGAGGTGACGCCGTCGAGCGCGGGGAAGTCGATCGTCACGCGCGTCCCGTCCACCTCGACGACGCGGGCGCGCACCTCGGAGCGGACGTCGGCGAGGCTGACCGACTGGAGGACGGCGAGCGTCTCGGCCCATTCGACCGGCCGCACGTCGAAAACGGCTCGCACAGGGCGTATGGTCGCACCCATGGCGATCAAACTGCACCGCTGCAGCAACCAGTGGGTGAAGCTCAAGGGCCATCCCTGCTGGCGGGTCGAGAAGGCGCTGATGGACATGGGGATCGACTACGAGCGCGTCCACGGGCCGTGGCCGAGCCGCAAGGACCGGCACGCGGTCAAGGCCGGAACGGGCCAGTCCTCCTACCCGGCGATCGAGTTCGAGGACGGCACCTGGTACCGCGAGGAGTCGAAGGAGATGGAAAAGCGGATCCGCGAGGGACGCCTGAATCCCGGCTAAACTGGGCCTCCCCGGGGCTATAGCTCAGTTGGGAGAGCGCCTGGATCGCACCCAGGAGGTCGGCGGTTCGAGTCCGCCTAGCTCCACTTCCCCCGTTCTACGGCTGCAGTAGCACCTTCACGTAGCCGTCCTCTTTCTTCTGGAACTTCTCGTAGGCCGCCGGCGCCTGCTCCAGCGGCAGCCGGTGGCTCGCGAAGCTGTCGACGCCGAGCGGGTCGTCGTCGGTGAGGAGCGGCAGGATGTCGTCGACCCAGCGCCGGACGTTCGCCTGGCCCATCCGGATCTGCACCTGCTTGTCGAAGAGCGTCAGCATCGGCAGCGGGTCGGCCTCGCCGCCGTAGACGCCGATGATCGAGATCGTCCCGCCGCGGCGGACGATGTCGACGGCGAGGTGGAGCGCGTGCAGCCGGTCGACGCCCGCCTTCTCCATCAGCTTCTGCGCAAGCTTGTCGGGCAGGAAGCCGGTCATCGTCTGCGCGCCCTTCGCGACGGCGCCGGCACCGCCGTGCGCCTCCATGCCGACGGCGTCGATCACGGAGTCCGGCCCGCGGCCGTCCGTCAAGCCGCGGATCACGTCGCCGAGATCGTCGTCGTGCTCGTTCAGGTCGATCACCTCGAGCCCGACGTCGCGGCCGCGCTGCAAGCGTTCGGCCACGAGGTCGACCGCGATCACGCGGTGCCCGCGATGGTGCGCGATGCGTGACGCCATGTCGCCGATCGGCCCGAGGCCGAGGACGACGACCGCGCCGCCGTCGGGGATGCCCGCGTACTCGACCGCCTGCCAGCCGGTCGGCAGCACGTCGGAGAGGTAGACGAAGCGGTCGTCCGGCGGGCCGTCCGGCACCTTGACCGGCCCGTAATTCGCGAACGGGACGCGCAGGTACTCCGCCTGCCCGCCGGGCACCTGGCCGTACAGCTTCGTGTAGCCGAACAGCGCCGCACCGGAGTCGTGCTCGTGCACCTGCGTCGTCTCGCACTGCGACTGCAATCCCTGGCCGCACATCCAGCAGGAGCCGCAGGCGATGTTGAACGGGACGACGACGCGGTCGCCGACGGCGAGCTCGGTCACCTCGCTGCCCACCTCCTCGACGATCCCCATCGGCTCGTGGCCGAGGATGTCGCCTTCGTCGAGGTACGCGCCCAGCAGCTCGTACAGGTGCAGGTCGGAGCCGCAGATGCCGCTCGAGGTGATGCGGACGATCGCGTCCGTCGGCTCCTGGATCGTCGGATCGGGAACCGTGTCCACCTGGACGTCCCGCCGGCCGTGCCACGTCACCGCGCGCATCGGCTCGCTCCTACCTCACTGCGATGTCGACAAACCGAGCGCGGTTGCGCGCCGCCGTTCGGCGACGACCGCGAGCCAGATCGACGCCTCGAAGAGCACGAACAGCGGCACCATCTCGAGCGTCGTCGTCACCGGATCGACGCCCGGCAGCGCGACCGCGAGGACGGCGACGATCGCGTAGCCGATCCGCCGGTTGCTCCGCAGCCACCTCGACTTGACGATGCCGAGCCTGGCGAGCGTGACGATCACCGCCGGCAGCTCGAAGACGACTCCGACCGCGATGAGCACCGCGACCGCGAACGAGATGTACTCGCGCGCGCGGATCTGGATGTCGTAGATGCTCGAGTCGTAGTTCGTCAGGAACTCGAGCGCGGCCGGCAGCGCGACGCGGTAGCCGAAGGCGATCCCGAGCGCGAACAGCCCCGTCGCGAAGGCGACGCAATACGCGACCGCGCGCTGGGCGTGCGGCTCGACCGCCGGGGCGAGGAAGCTCCACAGCTGCCAGAGGACGATCGGCAGCGCGAGCGCGATCCCCGCCGCGAACGAGACCTGCAGCGACGTGAGGAACGGCTCGGCGACGCCGTACGTGACGAGCTTCTTGTGTCCGGGCAGCGGCGACTCGAGCCAGCGCACGAGCCGCTGGTGCTCGTAGTACGCGACGCCGAACGCCGCGCCGACGCCGATCAGGGAGATGACGAGGCGGGAGCGGAGCTCGTCGAGGTGGTCGACGAGCTCGGCTCCCTGACCGTGCTGGAGGCGGCGCGGCAGACGGATCACGCGGCCTCGCGCTCCCGCGTCAGCTCCTCCGGGATGGCCAGGCGGTCGTGCGAGGGCGAGTCGTTCGTGACCGAGTTCTTGAACTCGCGCATGCCGCGGCCGAGCGAGCGGCCCATCTCCGGCAGCCGCTTCGGGCCGAAGATCAGGAGCAGCACGAGGCCGAGGACGATCAGTTCGGGCAGTCCGATGAATCCGGGCATGTCAGTCCTTTCGAGTCGAGTTTGCGCCGGGGACCGCCGCAGGTCCCCGGCGCAGCTTGGGGCGGATCAGCCGACGATGAAGCCCGTCGCCTTGACGGCGGCGAGGATCTGCGCCTTCGTCTTGGCGCCCTGGAAGGCCGCGGGGGCCGGGATCGTCCCCTGCGTCTTCATCAGGCGGATGTCGCGGATCCACGCGGCGTGACGCGCCTCGACCGGGAGGATCGAGCCGGCGGCGGCGAGGATCTTCTTGTTCTTGATGTTGCCGACCTGGCCGAGGTACGCCTGGACGCCCGTGTCCTCGAGCACCGTCGACGTCGCCTCGAACTTCGTCTGGTCGGAGGTCGTGTCCTTGAAGTCGAACTTCGGCTGGGCGACGGCCTTCGCGCCGAGCGCGCCCTTGAGGAACTTCACGTGCGCCCGCTCGTGCGCGGCGACGATGCGGGCGAAGTTCTGGGTCTCGCCGTTGAACACCTTGCCGTTCGAGACCGCCTCGGTGTAGAAGGCGGCCTCGAGGTACTCGAGCGTCAGGGCGAAGTTGAGGATGTCGACGTCGCTCGCGGGGATCGCCGCCGCGGAGGCCAGCGACGGCATCGCGCCGAGGAACGCGCTGCCGCCGGCGACGGCGCCGAGGCCGATGCCGGCCTTCTTCAGAAACGCCGAACGGGTGTCCGGGTCGACCTTGGCGGCCGCCTCCTGGATCGCGCCGTCGCGGTCCACTTCTTCGAGCGTCCATAGATCGGACATGTGCAACACATCTCCTTTCGTCTCGGCGGTCTCTGGGCGGATGAAGTGGTCGCCGCCGAGCTATGGGAGGCATTCGCCTCCGGTGGGTATCCGGTTCAACCGAGTCCGTCCGGCGCGGACGCGAGAGTTCCGGGCGTGGTCGAACCGTCCGACATGTCCTTCGGCGACGCGTTGCGCGAGCTCCTGCTCGCCGACGGCGACATCTACGTCTCCGAGAGCGGCAACGTGAAGTGGGGAACCTTCGCGCACGTGCTGCACGGCGTCAGCTACGACGTGCTGCGCCGCACGGTGCGCGGCGAGCGCGCGCCGACGATGGAGCTGATGGAGGAGTGCGCGCGCGTCCTGCAGGTGTGGCCGACGTACTTCGCCGAGTACCGCGCGATCGGCTTCGCGCGCCAGGCCGCCTGACAGCACCTTCTTAGAAAGCGCGCAACCGCTTCTTAGGGAGCGGACCGATGCTCCGCCCATGAAGAAGACACAGGCAGCCCTCGCGGCAGTCGGCGTCGCAGCCCTCGCGGGCGGCGGCACGGCGATCGCCGCGAAGGGCCACACCCACGCGGGCGTCGCCGCCCTTTCGGCCGCCGCGCCGCCCGCCGGCCGCCACGGGCCCCCGGGCCTCGCCGCGGCGGCGGGCTACCTCGGCACGACCGCGACCGCCCTCCGTCTGCAGCTGCAGGCCGGCGCGACGCTCGCCCGGATCGCGGACGCGACGAGCGGCAAGTCGGCGTCCGGCCTGATCGATGCGCTCGTCGCCGACGCGCGCACGCGGTTCGGGGCGAACGTCCCGCTCGACCTCCGCCAGCGGATCACCGAGCTGGTGAACGGCGTTGCCCGGCACGAACGCGGCCCGGGCGGCGGCCTGCAGGCAGCCGCGGGCTACCTCGGCACGACGCCCGAGGCGCTGCGCACGCAGCTCGCCGGCGGCAAGACGCTCGCCGAGATCGCGAACGCCACCTCGGGCAAGTCGGCGCAGGGCCTGATCGACGCACTCGTCACCGACGCGCGCACCCACATCACCCGGCTGGTGAACGGGACCTAGAGACATCGTCCGCCCACGAGCGCAGCAGTCCGCGGTAGTGCGCAACGAACTGCTCGTGCTCGTGGGCGGGAAACGTCGTCTGGACGGTCTCGACGAGCACACGGTCGAAGTCGTCGCTCGTGAACCACTCGTGCGCCGCCTCGTCGATGTGCGCAACGGGGCCGGCGCAGAACTCCGCGTACGCCTCCGAGTCGAAGTGCGCGTCGGCGAGGCGTCGGTACTCGCGCAGCTTCGCCTCGTACGACAGGTCGTCGCGGTCGCCGACCGCGAACCACGGCTCGGTGTCGACGTCGATCCGCATCTTCCGCTTCTGCGCGACGCAGAACGCGCACCAGCGGACGAGCGCCGACATCGCCCACGGGAAGTAGTAGTGCAGGCTCGTCAGCGCAACGTCCGGCGACGCGTTCGCGTAGTCGATCGGGCACACGTCGCTGCCGCGCACGAGCGACTCGCACGAGTTGAACTCCCAGCGGAAGAACGCGTTGACGATCTTCGAGATCGTCACCACCTCGTCGCCCTGCTCAGGCGACAGGAAGTCGTGCCGCACCTGGTAGCGGTCGTGGATCGGGCGGTCCGGGTCGAAGAACATGACCATCGTCTCGGCGCCGATCGAGAGCGACCGCGCAAAGACGTCGAAGTTGTCGACCGCGGCCTGGACGTGCATCAGCTGCTCGCCCGACTCGTCGTAGCGGCGCTTCAGCTCGCCGGCGGTGCGCGCGCGCGCGACGCCGCGCCACTGCCCGCCGTTGAACGGCTTCAGGAAGAGCGGGAAGCCGACGTACTCGCCGACCGCAGTCAGGTCGAACGGCTGGTTGTAGCGCGAGGCCGTCGTCGGGAAGCGCTCGTTCCACGGCGGCTGCTTGTGCGGGATCAGCCACGTGTCCGGCACCTTCAGGCCGAGCCGCATCATCGCGCAGTACGCGCTGTGCTTCTCCATCGCCTGGAACGTGAACGGGTTGTTGAGGAGGTAGACGTCGTCCATCAGCGCCACCTTCTTCAGCCACTCGCGCGGCAGCAGGTACCACCAGCCGACGCGGTCGAGGACGAGCGCATAGCGCGGCTTGTAGCGGAGGTCGAACGGCTCGTAGGTGACGCGGTTGACGTCGAGGACATGCCGTTCGCCGCGCCACTCGAACTCGCCGACGCGCGCCGCCAGTGCCTCGAACGCACGCGGCCAATCGTCCTCGGCCCCGAGCACCAGTCCGATGCAGTGGGTCTTCACCGCCACGCCCTCCGCAGGAGCGCGGGCAGGTGCGACTCGAGCGCGCGCCGCCAGGTCGGCCAGTCGTGACCGCCGCGCGCCGCATGGAACTCGACCGGGTACCCCTGCTCCGCGAGCGCGCGCGCCACGGCTGCATTGTTCAGGTAGTTCTCCTCGTCGAGCGCGCAGGTGATCGTCGTCGGCACCGGGTCGATTCCGCCCGCCGCGCGGAGGACGGTGCCGACGAAGCGGTCGACGCGGCCGAAGCGCTGGAAGCCGGACTCCTGCGGGTCGGTGCGCCGCCGGAAGTAGCTCCCCGACTGCAGGAAGAGCCCGGCGAACGTCCCGGGCCTCGTCCGGTGTGCGTGCAGGACCGCGAGGCCGCCGAGGCTGGCGCCGACGCCGACCTGCCGGCCGCCGAGCGACTCGACCTCGTCGGCGAACGACCGCGCGAAGCGCGCCGACGCGGAGAACGTCTCCAGCCGGTCGTCCGGCACGACGAGCGCGACGCGGTGCGGCTGCACCTCCCCGTGCGCGACGAGCCGGCGGAGCAGCGTCAGCAGCCGCATCTGCTTCTGGTACTCGGGGCCGTCGAGCACGACGAGGACCCTCGCGCGCGGGCTGCCGCCGATCTCGTGGAGGCGTAACCTCATCGCCATGGCGACGTTCCCACAGACGTCGGGCTCGAACCAGCCGCCGCCGCTCGCCGGCCACGATCTCTTCGCGCAGAACCGCCCGCTCGCCGAGGCGCTCGAGCGCGAGGGCGGCGGGCACGCGGGCGACCGCTGCTCCGCGTTCGGCTCGCTGCTGACGGGCGAGCCCCTCGAGTGGGGGCGGCTCGCGAACGAGCACCCGCCGCAGCTCCGCACGCACGACCGGTTCGGCGAGCGGATCGACGAGGTCGAGTTCCATCCGGCCTGGCACGACCTGCTGCGGCTGTCGCGCGCGCACCTCGCGCACGCGGAGCCGTCGGAGGTGGTGCGTGCCGTCCTCTTCTATCTCGCGTCGCAGGTCGAGGCCGGCCACGGCTGCCCGCTGTCGATGACGCACGCGGCGATGCCGCTCGTCCCCGAGTGGCGCGACCGGCTCGCCTCGCCGGGGTACGAGCCGGAGCTGAGGCCGCTCGCCGAGAAGCGGGCGCTCCAGTTCGGGATGGCGATGACCGAGCGGCAGGGCGGCTCCGACGTCCGTGCGAACACGACGACCGCGACGCCCGCCGACGGGGGCTACCTGCTCGACGGCAGCAAGTGGTTCTGCTCGGCGCCGATGTCCGACGGCTTCCTCGTCCTTGCGCAGGCGCGGAGGGCTGGAAGCGCCGCCGGCGCACGGTCCGAGAAGGGGGCCGGTCTCTCCTGTTTCCTGCTGCCGCGGGTGCTGCCGGACGGCACGCACAACGGCTTCCACATCCAGCGGCTGAAGGACAAGCTCGGCGACCGCTCGAACGCGTCGGGCGAGATCGAGCTCCACGGCGCGTGGACCGAGCTCGTCGGCGAGGAAGGGCGCGGCGTCCGGACGATCGTCGAGATGGTCGTCCGCACCCGGCTCGACTGCGTGCTCGGGGCGGCCGCGGGCATGCGCCAAGCGGTCGAGCAGGCGACCCATCACGCCGCGCACCGGGTGGCGTTCGGGAGGCTCCTCGCCGACCAGCCGCTGATGCAGAACGTCCTCGCCGACCTCTGCCTCGAGTCGGAGGCGGCGACGGCGCTCGCCCTCAGGCTCGCCGGCGCGTACGAGCGCGGCGAGAAGGCATTCGCCCGGATCGCGACGCCGGTCGCCAAGTACTGGGTCTGCAAGCGCGGGCCGGCCCACGCGGCCGAGGCGCTCGAGTGCGTCGGCGGCAACGGGTACGTCGAGGAGTCGGGCCTGCCGCGCCTCTACCGGCAGCAGCCGCTGCTCTCGATCTGGGAGGGCTCGGGCAACGTCGTCTGCCTCGACGTGCTCCGCGCGATCGAGCGGGAGCCGGAGACGGTCGAGGCATTCCTCGCCGAGCTCGAGCCACCGTTCCGGCCGCCTGCCGAGCGCGCCCTTGCGGCGGCCGAGGAGGCCGGCGCCCGCCGGCTCGTCGAGGCGGCTCGCCGTCGCCCTTCAGGCCTCGCTCCTTCGCCGCCACGCGCCGGCCGAGGTCGGTGACGCCTTCGCAGCCGCTCGGCTCGACCCGGACCGACTTGGATTCGGCACTCTTCCAGCGGGAACCGATCTATCGGCGATCGTCGACCGCCACCGGCCGGATTGCCGCTAACCACTGGAGGATCGGGTCGTCTCAACCGATGTAGGGGCAAGAACATGCTGAGGGGAATCACGGAAAACGAATGCATCGGCGCGCGGAAGCGCGTCTCGCAGCAGCTCGACGGCGAGCTCCCCGAGCTCGGCGCGGCCCGCCTGCGGGCCCACCTTCGGGTCTGCCCGGCGTGCGCCGAGTTCGCCGCGACGACCCGCGCCGCGACCGCCGCGCTGCGGGAGGCGCCACTCGAGCAGCCGTCCCGGCCGCTGACGCTCGCCCGGCCCCGGCGTGCGACAGCCCTCCGGCGCCCGCTCTCGATCGCCGCGGCCGTCCTCCTCTTTCTCGCCGGCGTCGGCGGCTCGTTCTTCCTCGGCAGCCAGGTGCACGGCGGCCACACGACGACGACCGTCGTCGCGGCGCCGGTCGCCGGCAGCGACGTCAACGTCGCCGTCGAGCACATGCTCGCCGCCGCCTCGGCCTTTGCGCCGGCGCGCAGCACCACGCGGCCCTTCGCGGTCTAGCCTTTCCCGCCCTGGCATCTCTGCGGATTGCGGATTAAGCTTCCGCGGGCTCGCTAACCAAACGGCCGAGTTCCACGTCTTAGCTAACCAACGGACGCCCCAGCGGGCGTGGGGATGATCAGGCGCCGCCGTGCTCGGCTCCCGGCGCACACACAACGGAGGGATCGATGCACAGACGTTTCTGGCTGTTCGCGGGGATTGCCGCCGCCCTGGTGGCGGCGTCGGCGTCCGCGACTGCTACGGCAAAGCTGGCGAGCGGCAAGACCGCCTCGCTGAAGGCTGCGCCGTTCGCACAGGCCTGGGCGAACGTTCCGCGGTCGCCTGCGGCTCGGAAGGCGCGGGGCACCCTCGTCTTCGCGGGTGAGCAGGACCCGTCGGGCTTCAACGGCCTGCAGGCGACGCAGTCGTCCGCATGGGCCGTCTATGAGGGGAACACGCCGGTCATCCGCGGCGCGTACATCATCGACGACCAGGGTCAGTACCACCTCGACCTGGCGACGAGCGTGAAGGCGACCAAGGACTCGCTCGACATCAAGATCCGCCCCACCGCGAACTGGATGTGGGGTAGCAAGAAGATGCCGGTCACGGCCGACGACTTCATCTACACGTGGAAGCAGATCGTCAACCCGAACAACCAGGCGGCGTCGACGACCGGCTACGTGAACATCGCGTCGGCGGCGAAGAAGGGCAGCAAGGAAGTCATCTTCAAGTGGAACAAGTCGTGCGCGGCGGACGCCCTCGCAAAGGGCACGTGCGCGGTCGGCGCGTTCGCGGACTTCCGTGACCTCTTCGGCTTCGTGTACCCGTCGAAGGCGCTCGTCGGCCTCGACTGGAACACGCTGTGGGGCGACTGCGTCTGCGGCACCGACGGCAAGCCGGTGTCGGACGGCCCGTTCTACCTGTCCAACTGGACGAAGGGTCAGGGCGTCACGCTCAAGAAGAACCCCGGCTTCTACGGCCACAAGGCGCAGCTCAACGAGATCGACTGGAAGTTCTACGCCGACACCAACTCGGAGATCCAGGCGATCAAGACGGGTGAGGTCGACGCGGCATATCCGTCGCCGCAGACCGCGCTCGGCGAGCTCAAGTCCCAGCCGGGCCTCGTCTACAACACGAACCGCGCCTACATCATGGAGCACATCGACATCCAGCTCGGTCCGAAGGGCAATCCGCTCCTGAAGAACCTCTGGATGCGGCAGGCGATCGTTCAGGCGATCAACCGCGTCTCCCTGATCAAGGCGATCTTCAGCAGCTACGCGCCCGGCGTGAAGCCGCTGAACAGCCTCGAGTACATCCTCGGCAAGGCTGCAATCCCGCACTTCGCGAAGTACGCGACGTCGCAGAAGAAGGCTGTTGCGATCCTCAAGGCGCACTGCACCGGCGGTCCGTCGGCGCCCACGCGCGGCAACACCAACTACTGGACGTGCGGCGGCCAGAAGGCGGAGTTCCGCTGGTTCACGACGACCGGTAACTCGCGGCGTGCCGCGAGCGCGGCGATCTTCCAGCAGCAGCTGCAGGCTGTCGGGATCAAGATCAACCCGGAGTTCCGCCCGGGCCCGTCCGTCCTCTTCGGGCAGACGCTCCCGTCGCACGACTACGACCTCGCCGAGTACGCCTACGTGTTCGGTTCGCCGGACCCGTCGGGCAACGACGGCGTGTTCAAGTCGACGAGCGACGGTAACTACACGCAGTACAACAACCCGAAGGTCGACAAGCTCATTCAGCAGGCGTCGACGGACTTCAACCCGGCCTCGCGCCAGGCGAAGTACGAGCAGATCGATGCGATCCTGTCGAATGACATCCCGATCTTCCCGCTGTACACGTACCCGTCGATCCTGATCTACCGCAAGGCGGTCAAGGGCATGCAGCACAGCAACAGCCCGGTGTCCGCCGGCCCGGCCTGGAACGCCGAGTTCTGGCACTTCTAAGCCGGTTCTGAAGCACCGCCGGAGGGGATCCGCAACACTGCGGGTCCCCTCCGACATATCTCGACCCCGACCCCACCGAGCCCATGCTGACCTTCATCACGCGCCGGATCCTCTACAGCGTCCCGGTTCTCTTCCTCTCGACCTTCCTCAGCTTCGTGTTCGTCTCGTACGCGGGGAACCCGCTCGGAGCGCTGCGCGCCAACCCTCGCGTCTCGGAGAACACGATCCGCCTCGTGACGCATCGGAACCATCTCGATGTGCCCGTCGTGCTGCGGTACTTCTACTGGATCCAGGACTGCTTCACGAACAAGCTGGGCCGTTCGATGCTGACGTTCAAGCCGATCTGGCCCGACATCACGCGGACGATGGGCCACACCGCGCAGGTGATCATCATCGCGGAGGTGCTCGCGATCTCGCTCGGCATCGCCGTCGGCATCTTCTCCGCGATCAAGCAGTACTCGGTCTTCGACTACATCTTCACGTCGGTCAGCTTCTTCGGCTACGCGATGCCGACGTTCTGGCTCGCGCTGCTCCTGCAGGTGCTGTTCGGCAACATCTATCTCAAGTACCACGTGCGCATCTTCTATACGGCGACGCTGAACAGTCCCGGCCACGGGACATGGTCGCTCGACCGGTTGCAGCACCTCGTCTTGCCCGTGATCACGCTCTGCACGATCAGCTTCGCGCTGTACAGCAGGTACATGCGCGCGTCGATGCTCGACGTGATCAACAGCGACTACGTGCGGACCGCGCGCGCCAAGGGCGTCGCGGAGTGGAGGGTCGTGACCCGCCACGTCGTCCGCAACGCGCTCATCCCGATCGTCACGATCGCCGCGCTCAACGTCGGCGGTCTCCTGGGCGGCGCGATCGTCACCGAGACGGTGTTCACGCTCGACGGCATCGGCTACTACTTCATCCAGTCGCTGAACACGTCGGACTACTACGCGGTCATGGCGTACCTGTTGGTGACGTCGATCATCATCATCGTGTTCAACCTGATCGCCGACGTCCTCTACGGCTACCTCGACCCGCGGATCCGGTATGACTGAGCCGAAGATCGACCCTGCGCCGATCCAGATGGGCGACCACGTCGCACCGACGGAGCAGACGATCGACGGGATGATCCCGGCGCCGGCCGGCCTCGGCGCGCCCGGCACGGCCGGCGACATGGCCGACGCGGTGCTCGCCGCCGGCCTCGAGGTCAAGGCGCGCAGCCAGTGGTCGTACGCGCGCCGGCGCTTCCTGCGCCACCGCCTCGCGATGGCGGGCCTGATCGGGCTGATCGTGATCTTCGGCGCCGGCGCGTTCGCGAACTTCGTCGCGCCGTACTCGTTCAGCGAGCTCGACCTCGAGCACATCCTGATCGGCCCGACGACGTCTGCGCACCACTTCTTCGGCACCGACGAGCTCGGGCGCGATTACTTCAGCCGCGTCATCTGGGGCATCCGCACCTCGGAGGAGGTCGGGCTGTTCGTCGCCTTCGTCTCGTCGATCATGGGCCTCGTCATCGGCGCGATCGCCGGCTACTACGGCGGCTGGATCGACAACCTCCTCATGCGCATCACCGACCTCGTGCTGACCCTGCCGGCGCTCGCGATCCTGCTGACGGCCGCGGCGATCCTCGGCCAGGGGAGCCAGTGGCGCGTCTCGTTCATCCTCGCGCTCTTCTTCTGGACGGGCATCGCCCGGATCGTGCGCGGCGTTTTCCTGTCGCTGCGCGAGAAGGAGTATGTCGAGGCTGCGCGCGCGAGCGGCGCCGGCGATGCGCGGATCATGTTCCGCCACATCCTGCCGAACACGCTCGGGCCGATCATCGTCAACGCGACGATCTCCGTGGCGGCGGCGATCACCGTCGAAGCGGCGCTCTCGTTCCTCGGCTTCGGCATCCGGCCGCCGACGCCGTCGCTCGGCGTCCTCGTCGCCGGCGGCCAGGCGAACCCGCAGCAGTGGTGGCTGACGATCTTCCCCGGTTTGACGATCGTGCTGATCGTCCTCTGCGTGAACTTCGTCGGCGACGGTCTGCGCGACGCGCTCGACCCGCAGCAGCGGAGGGTCCGTGCCTGAGCCGATCCTCTCGATCACGGATCTCGCCGTCGAGTTCAAGACCGACGACGGCATCGTCCACGCCGTCGACGGGATCAGCTACGAGCTCTATCCGGGCGAGACGCTCGGGATCGTCGGCGAGTCGGGGTCGGGCAAGAGCGTCAGCACGCTCTCGATCCTCGGCCTGATTCCGCAGCCGCCCGGCCGGATCGTCAGCGGCAGCGCGATGTTCAAGGGGCGCGACCTGCTGAAGATGAAGAAGCGGGAGCTGCGCCGGGTGCGCGGCGACGAGGTGGCGATGGTCTTCCAGGATCCGATGACGTCGCTCAACCCGGTGCTCCGCGTCGGCCATCAGCTCGGCGAGGCGATCGAGGTGCACTACCCGAAGGAGCCGAAGGAGCGCGTGAAGGAGCGCGTCATCGACCTGCTCCGCCTCGTCGGCGTCCCGAACCCCGAGACGCGGTACAGCCAGTACCCGCACGAGTTCTCGGGCGGCATGCGGCAGCGCGCGATGATCGCGATGTCGATCGCGAACTCGCCGTCGCTGCTGATCGCCGACGAGCCGACGACCGCGCTCGACGTGACGATCCAGGCGCAGGTGCTCGAGGTGCTGAAGCGCGTGCAGGAGGAGACGCACGCCGCGACGATCATGATCACGCACGACCTCGGCATCGTCGCGGAGATGTGCGACCGCGTCCTCGTCATGTACGCAGGGCACATCGTCGAGTCCGGCGACGTGCACTCGATCTTCCGGAACCCGCGGCATCCGTACACGATCGGCCTGATGGACAGCCTGCCGAAGCTGACGGAGGACGAGGAGTGGCTACGGCCGATCCCCGGCTCGCCGCCGTCGCTGATCAACATCCCGCCGGGGTGCCCGTTCCATCCACGCTGCTTCCTCTCGCAGGGCCGGCTGCGCTGCCGCGAGGAGCGGCCGCCGCTCCGGCCGACCGACGTCGCCGATCACGACGCGGCGTGCCATTTCTCGGAGGAGCTGATCGGGCACCGGTCGAAGTTCTCGGAGCCCGTCGGGGCGGGAGGCCGCTAGATGTCCGTCGACGAAAGGGTGCACGAGCGCGCCGACGAGGGGCAGGAGATCCTCCGCGTCGAGGGCCTGGTCAAGCACTTCCCGATTCGCGCCGGCCTGCTCAAGCGGACGGTCGGGCACGTGCACGCGGTCGACGGCGTCGACCTGTCGGTGCACTCGGGCGAGACGCTCGGGCTCGTCGGCGAGTCGGGGTGCGGCAAGACGACGCTCTCGCGCACGATCATCAAGCTGACCGAGCCGACCGGCGGAAAGATCATCTTCAACGGCCGCGACATCACGCCGCTGAAGCGGCGCGACATGCGCGACGTGCGGCGCGAGATGCAGATCGTCTTCCAGGATCCGTACGCGTCGCTCAACCCGCGGATGACCGTTCGCGACATCGTCGGCGAGCCGCTGCGGATCCACGGCGAGGTGCGCGGCAAGAGCGGCGAGCACCGGATCAACGAGCTGCTGCGGACGGTCGGCCTCTCGCCTGAGCATGCGAACCGGTTCCCGCACGAGTTCTCCGGCGGCCAGCGGCAGCGCATCGGCGTCGCGCGCGCGCTCGCGCTCAACCCGCAGCTGATCATCCTCGACGAGCCGGTGTCGGCGCTCGACGTGTCAATCCGCGCGCAGGTGGTCAACCTGCTCGAGTCGCTGCAGCGCGACTTCGGCCTGACGTACATCTTCGTCGCGCACGATCTCTCCGTCGTCCGTCACGTCTCGGACCGCGTCGCGGTCATGTATCTCGGCAAGGTCGTCGAGATCGGGTCGAAGCACGACATCTACGAGCAGCCGTCGCACCCGTACACGCAGGCGCTCCTGTCGGCCGTGCCGATCGAGGAGCCGAGCCAGCGGGGCCGGCGGCAGCGGATCGTGCTCGAGGGCGACGTGCCGAGCCCGGCCAACCCGCCGTCCGGCTGCCGCTTCCGCACGCGCTGCTGGAAGGCGCAGCAGATCTGCGCCGAGGAGGAGCCGGCGCTGATCGACCGTGGCCAGGGCCATCCCTCGGCCTGCCATTTCGCCGAGATCGTCAAGCCGCTCGACGTTCAGCCGGCCGCGACGACGTGATCCAGCGGGCGGTCGCGGCGGCGGCGCTGATCGGGGCGCTCGCGGTTGCGATCCCCGCCGCGCAGGGCGCGCCGATCCTCGGCGCGCAGCCGGACGTGCAAGGGATGGGCGGCGGCTATCTCGGTTTCTGCGCGAAGGGCTCGCAGCAATGGGAGTGGAACTGCTACCTGTCGCACCTGCGCACGGTCGTCCTGAAGCAGCGCGATCCGGCGCGGTATCTCCCGGGTCTCGACAACCTCGCGCGCGCGTCCGGCGGGTTCCTCGAGGGGAACTGCCACATGCTGATGCACGTCGTCGGCCGCGCGTACGCGCGCGTCCACCACGTGACGCTCGAGAATTTGCAGCAGTACCTGCCGCTGTCGAACGACCCGGGCTGCTCGGCCGGGTTCGGGATGGGGCTCGTGATGGCGCTGAGTCCGCAGATCACCTCCGGTGGCGCGAAGGGCGCCAACGCGATCTGCGCGAAGGCGCCGACCCGGATGCGCAACTACACGTGTTACCACTCGCTCGGCCACGCGTACATGCGGTTCTTCCACGGCGGGCTGAAGTACAGCCTCGACGCGTGCCGCGCGCTCGGCAGGCAGGCGCTCGACTGCGAGCAGGGCTCGTTCCACGACTACTGGCTCGCGCGGAGCGGGGAGGACGGGGCGGAGTTCTCGAAGAGTGCGCCCGCGACGGCGCGGAAGCTGTGCGCGCCGCGGCAGGGGCTCGTCGCCGTCGCGTGCTGGTACCGCTACTACCTGTCGCTGCCGCCGAAGCACGCGCCGTCGACGCCGGCGCGGATCCTCGCGCTGTGCGACGGCCTCGGCGGCTTCCAGCGGGAGGGCTGCATCGCGGCTGCGTCGCTCGTCTCGACGACCGATCCGAACAAGCAGTTCTCGATCTGCGCGCGGCTGCCGGTCGGCGACATCGACAACTGCATGCGCGGCGTCGGCACGCAGAACCTGACGGACGCGATCTTCGCGGGGCGGAAGCTGATCGTGCGGTGCGCGCACGTCGCTGCGGCGGCGCGGCTCGGCTGCTTCCAGTGGTTCGGCACGGCGCTGCAGGTGCTGTCGGACGGGCAGTTCGCAAGGCTCGGCTGCCGCACGCTGAAGTCGGGCTCGCGGGCCTCGTGCCTCGCGGGGGCGAAGCGCGCCGGCGACCCGCTCGTCACGTTCGCCTAGCCCGCGCCCGCCCGTCCTTCGCCCGCTGCTGCCACTTCCGCTTCTCCTCGCGGCGGAGCCGCGCGTCCGTCCGGCGCGCGATCATCGCCAGTTCGCGCTGCAGCTTCTGCCATGACGCATAGCGCTCGCCGGTCAATGACCCGTCCCGCAGCGCCGCCTTCACCGCGCAGCCCGGCTCGGCGCCGTGCGCACAGTCGTGGAACCGGCACTGCGCGGCCAGCTCCTCGACGTCGCCGAAGGTCTCCCCGAGCGCCGCGGCGCCGGCGTCGGCGAGCTGCAGCTCGCGGATTCCCGGCGTGTCGATCACCATGCCGCCGCCCGGCAGCTCGATCAGCTCGCGGTGCGTCGTCGTATGCCGGCCGTCGTCGTCGTCGGCGCGCGTCGCCTGCGTCGCCATCAGCTCGTGGCCGAGCCAGCGGTTGACGAGCGTCGACTTGCCGACGCCGGACGAGCCGATCAACACCGCTGTCTTCCCCTCGGAGATGCGCGCGCGCAGCGCGTCGCAGCCGTCGCCGCTGACGGCCGAGACGACCCAGACCGGCACGCCGAGCGCGACCGCCTCGACCGCAGCCACCATCTGCCACGGATCCTCGAAGCGGTCGGCCTTCGTCAGCACGATCTCCGGCGTCGCGCCGCTCTCCCAGATCGTCACGAGGTAGCGCTCGATCCGCCGCGGCTCGATGTCCGGCCCGAGGGACGTGACGACGAAGACGACGTCGACGTTCGCTGCGAGTGTCTGCGACTCCGACGTCAACCCGGCCGCCGAGCGGACGAGTGCCGACCGCCGCGGCAGGACGCCGCGGATCAGCCCGTCGCGCAGCGCCACCCAGTCGCCGACGGTGACGTCGACGGTGTCGTAGTGCGCGAGCCGTCCGGGCAGGCGCGAGCGGACGACGCGGCCGCCTCCGACCGCGACGTCGAACGCTGCGCGATGCGCGGCAACGACCCGTCCGGGCGCGTGCCCCGGCTCCAATTGTGCGGCGAGCTCGTCGGTCCAACCGAGCGCGCCGAGAGGCAACTCCGACAACGCAAAGCTCCTTGTGTTCGGGAACGAGAAAGACGGCGGCGCCGTCTCCCGAGTCAGGGAGCTATGTCGCCGCGCGGCTAGTCGGCTGCGGAAGCAACCGAGGAGGCGGCAAGCACAATCATCATCGTCGTACCTCCTCTTCGCCGGGAACGCGGACGCCTCGCACCCTAGCGGACGAAGCCGACGCGCGCCAGCGCGCGCAGCGCACGCACGTAGCGCGGCACGAGCCGCGCCGGCACAGGCCCGGCGGGCAGCTCGACGACGAACGACGCCGTTTCCGGGAACGCATGGTTCTGCCAGTTCGACGCGGTGCCGTACGGCCACCGCTCGTCCCGGTACGGGAGCACGCCGCCGAGCAGCCGCGCGAACCGGCGCGCGGTCGCGCGCGAGCGGCCCCACGCGCGCACGACGTCCTCGTGCTGGTGGAAGAACACCGTCACGGCCGGCCGGAGCGCGCGCACGAGCCGCACGAAGTAGCGCGACTCCGGCTCCGACAGCGGCCCCGGCCCCGACCACTGCAGCGAGCCGCGCCGGCCGATCGGCGCCCAGTTCGACGGGAAGTTCCGGTTCAGGTCGACGCCGTGCGCGTTCTGGCGGGTGTGGAGCGCGTCGCAGCCGTCCGGGTTGAGCGCCGGCAGCACCACGATCTCCGTTCCGGGCGCAGCCTCGGCGCGGACGAGCGCCGAGGTGATCGCGAGGCCGGCCGGCTCGCTGCCGTGGATGCAGCCGACGACGAGCAGCGGCCGTGCCGCCTGGCCGAGCACGACCGGCCGCAGTACCCGGCCCTGCACGGTATGGCCCACGGGAAGCGACGCCAGGAGCAGGGCGAGGAGGCGCACGGTCGGCATACTGCCCCACATGAAGAGACTCGGATTCCTCGCGCTCGCGGCGGCCCTGCTGGCGGGCTGCGGCGGCAGCTCGAACAGCAGCAGCAGCGGCTCGAGCACGGCGGGCGGCAGCGGCAAGAAGCCGTACATCGTCCTCGTCACCGACATCGGCCAGCTCCACGACCACGGCTTCAACGAGCTCGCGTACCAGGGGCTGCAGCACGCGATCAGGCAGCTCGGCGTGCGCGGCGACGTCTACCAGTCGCCCGCGACCTCCGACTACGTCCCGAACCTCGCGACCGCCGCGCGCAAGGGCGCCGCGCTCGTCATCTCGGTCGGCTTCGACCAGGCGAGCTCGATCGCGCGCGTCGCGAAACAGTTCCCGAAGACGCACTTCGCGATCATCGACGTCGACTGGAACGACCTGCCGGGGCACCCGAAGAACGTCCAGGGGCTGATCTTCCGCGAGCAGGAAGCCGGGTATCTCGCCGGCTACCTCGCCGGGCTCGTCCAGAAGAACAAGCCGGCGGTGCTCGGCTCGGTCGGCGGCGAGAAGCAGCCGCCGGTCGACCGCTACATCGCGGGCTATCAGGCCGGCGCGAAGGCCGCCGACCCGCACGTCACGTTCGAGAACGGCTACTCCCAGGAGTGGGTCGACCAGGCGAAGTGCAAGACGATCGCGCTCAACCAGATCCAGAAGGGCGCCAGCATCGTCTTCCAGGTCGCGGGCGGCTGCGGGCTCGGCGCGCTCGACGCGGCGAAGGAGCAGAAGGTCTGGGGGATCGGCGTCGACGCCGACCAGTCGTATCTCGGGCCGGAGGTCCTGACGAGCGCGGTCAAGCGCGTCGACACGTCGGTGTACGCGACGGTGCAGCAGGTGCTCGACGGGAAGTTCAAGGGCGGGACGAACAGCGTCTTCAGCCTCAAGAACGACGGCGTCGGCATCGGCAAGATCAGCTCGAAGGTGCCGCAGGCCGACCGGAAGAAGGTGCAGGAGATCGCGAAGCAGATCGCAAGCGGCAAGATCAGCGACATCCCGACGGAGGTTCAGTGACGTCGCTCACCGCGGCGCAGCTCGCGCTGCTCGACGAGCCGAACTTCGCCGTCGCGACGACGCTGCGGCCCGACGGGTCGCCGCACTCGACCGTCGTCTGGATCGAGGTCGTCGACGGGGTGCCGTCGTTCAACACCGCCGGCGGCCGTGTGAAGCCGGCGAACCTCGAGCGCGATCCGCGCATCTCGTTGCTCGTCGTCAAGGGCGGCGACTTCTACACGTGGCTGTCGATCGACGGCCGCGCCGAGCTCACGCACGACGGTGCGCAGGAGCAGATCGACCGCCTGAGCCTGAAGTACGACGGCAAGCCGTGGGGCCACGTCGAGGGGCAGGAGCGGATCAGCGTCCGCATCCTGCCCCAGCACGTCACCGCCTACGGCGTGTAGCTACTTCTTCAGCGCCGCGAGGATCTCGCGCGCCGCACGTGCGCCTTCCTGCGCGCCGCCCTCCATGTAGCCCTGGAAGTCCTGCGAGCAGTGCTCGCCGGCGAAATGAATCTGGAGGCTCGGCCCCTGCGCGACGCCCTCGTAGCCGGAGAAGCCGACGTACTGGCCCGGCTTCCAGTAAGAGTACGAGCAGTTGAGCAGCGGGTCGAGGAACGGCGTCGAGAGCGTCGCCTTGCCGTTCCACTGCTTCGTGATCCCGGGAAAGACGGCCTCGGCCTTCTGCAGCCACGCCTTCGCGTAGCTCGCCACCTGCGCGTTCTCGCTCGCGTTCGAGTACGGCGTCGACGGCTTGAACGAGCCGGCATAGTTGCCGCCGGCGTAGTCGACGACGAGGCCGCTCTTGCCGCCCGGCTCACCTGCCGACGTGTCCCACATGTTCTGGAAGCCGTTGTCGGTGTAGACGTTCCCGTTCGAGATGCCCCACGGGCCCTGCGTGTTCCAGTAGCGCGTCTTGAACTGCAGCTGCAGCTTCGCGTTCCGCCCCGAGCCGAGCTGCGTGATCGCGGTCTTCTTCAGCGGGTCGAAGCCGGCGCCCGAGTAGTCGAGCGTCCGCAGCACCGAGAAGCTCATTGCGAGAACGACATGGTCGGCGACGACGGTCTGGGTCGCACCGTCGGTGGAGAAGGTGAGCGCGACCGTGCCGTCGCCGTTCAGCTTGATTGCCTGCATCGCGTAGCCCTGCTTGATCGTCTGGCGCCCGAGGTAGTTCGCGATCGCCTGCGGGATCTGCTCGTTGCCGCCGATCGTGTGATAGCGCTCGTCGGACTTCCCGTAGACGGAGAAGTTGCCGGGCGACGCGTTGTACCCGAGCAGGTACATGAGGTTGAGCGCGGCCTGGTCCTTCGTCTCCGCGCCGTACTCCTCGTTGTAAGCGGCGTCGAGCAACCGTCCCATCGGCGAACGGTGGCCGCCGTCGACGTACGTCTCGATCCAGTCGTAGGCCGTCATCTGGTCGAACGCGATGCCGGCGTCGGTGTGGATCTTGTAGGTCGTCGGGTAGCTCGTCGCCTGCACCTGGCCCTGCAGCGTGTTGTGGATCGGCTGAAAGTCTTTGTCTGCCTGATCGGTCGAGTAGTAGCCGTAGTTCGTGAACCAGTACGTGTCGGTCGAGCCGTTCGGATAGCCGGCGAACGTGTCGGCGAGCGGCAGCTTGAACCGCTGCGCGAGCGCCTGGATCAACTTGTGATTCGTGTCGATCAGCTCGCCGCACCACTCCGACACCTGTGCGTCGTTCCAGTAGCCGTCGTCGTTCGTGTGCATCCGGCCGCCGATCCGAGACGGCGACGCCTCGTAGATCGTCGACGCGATGCCCTTGTCGGCGAGCGTCAACGCGGCGGTCAGGCCGGCGATGCCGCCGCCGACGATCGCGATCCGCGGCGCGGTCGCGCTCCTCGCCCGGTCGGCGAGGAAGGCGGACCCGGCGACGACGCCGGCACCGGCGACGGCGCCGCGCTTCAGGAGCTCGCCGCGCGTGTAGGCGAGCTCGTGCTGCTGCCCGCGCAGCTCGGCGGGCGGGAGACCGCGCTGCTCGGCCGCCCGATGGTCGTCGGCGAGGCGTCGCAGCGCACGGAGAAGAGGTGTCCTCGGCATGGTCAGACCATCTCGCATTTCGCGGGAATCGGTCAAGAGCATTGACGCAATGCGTAGCTCAGTGGTACGAATCCTCACGGTTTGCGCAGCCAGCTCCAGCCGTCGCACCGTGGGCCGGTCGCGCCCGCCCAGCGGGTCGACGACCTCGACCGGGCGATCATCGAGGCGCTGCAGGAGAACGGCCGCGAGTCGTTCCGCCGCATCGCGTCGCGGCTGGACGTCTCCGAGGGCACGGTGCGGGCGCGCTACGCACGCCTGACGAAGGAGGGGATCCTCCAGGTCGTCGCGGTCACGAACCCGCTCGGCCTCGGCTTCGATCAGGCGCTGATCGGCGTCAAGACGAGCGGGCCGCCGAGCGTCGTCGCCGACGAGATCTCGCGCTGGACGGAGGCCGACTACGTCGTCGTCACGGCCGGCCGGTACGACCTCGTCGTCGAGGTCGTGGCGAGCGACCGCGAGGACCTGCTCGAGCTGACGGATCGGATCCGCAGCCTCGACGGTGTCGTGTCGACCGAGACCTTCTTCTATCTGGAGATGTGGAAGCAGCTCTACGACTGGGGGACGCGCAAGTGACGACGACCGTGCTCGACCTGCAGCAGGCGGCGAAGGAGCACCTCTGGCTCCACTTCACGCGGATGCACGGCCACGAGCCGCCGATCATCGTCCGCGGCGAGAACTGCTACCTGTACGACAGCAACGGCAAGCGGTACCTCGACGCGCTCGCGGGCCTCTTCGCCGTCCAGGTCGGGTATTCGTACGGCGAGGAGATGGGGCAGGCCGCGCTCGAGCAGATGCGCGAGCTGCCGTTCTACACGAACTGGTCGTACGCGCACCCGCGCGCGATCGAGCTCGCGCACGAGGTGGCGCGGCTCGCTCCGGGCGATCTCAACCGCGTGTTCTTCGTCTCGGGCGGCTCGGAGGCGGTCGAGTCGGCGTGGAAGCTCGCGCGCCAGTACCACCAGGCGAACGGCGAGCGGCGCTGGAAGGCGGTCGCTCGGCGCACCGCCTATCACGGCACGACGCTCGGCGCGCTCTCGATCAACGGGATCCCCGCGCTGCGCGCGCCGTTCGAGCCGCTCGTGCCCGACACGGTGCACGTGCGGAACACGAACCGCTACCACCGGCCGACCGACGAGACGGAGGAGGAGTTCACGGCGTTCCTCCTCGACGACCTCGAGTCGGCGATCATCCAGGCGGGGCCGGAGACGGTCGCGATGGTGATCATGGAGCCCGTGCAGAACTCGGGCGGCGCGTTCACGCCGCCGGCCGGGTACTTCCAGGGCGTTCGCGAGATCTGCGACCGGTACGGGATCCTGCTCTGTGCCGACGAGGTGATCACCGGCTTCGGCCGGCTCGGCGACTGGTTCGGCTCGGCGAAGTACGACATCCGCCCCGACCTCGTGACGTGCGCGAAGGGCCTCTCGTCGGCATACGCGTCGATCGGTGCGGTGATCGCGTCGGACAGCGTCGTCGAGCGCTTCAAGACCGAGAAGTCGATGTACGCGCACGGGATCACCTTCGGCGGCCACCCGGTGCAGTGCGCGATCGCGCTCAAGAACCTCGAGATCATGCAGCGCGAGGGGATCGTCGAGCACGTGCAGGCCAACGCCGAGGCGTTCCGCTCGACGCTCGCGCAGCTGCTCGAGCTGCCGATCGTCGGCGACCTGCGCGGAACCGGCTACTTCTACGCGCTCGAGCTCGTCAAGGACAAGGAGACGCGTCGCACCTTCGACGACGCGGAGTGCGAGGAGCTGCTGCGCGGCTTCCTCTCGCCCGAGCTCTTCGAGCGCGGGCTGATCTGCCGGGCAGACGACCGCGGCGATCCGGTCGTGCAGATCTCACCGCCCCTGATCGCAACGCAGGAGGAGTTCAACGTCATCGCTGGGATCCTTGGGGAGGTGTTGCAGGAAGCATGGCAACGTATGACGTAGAGCACACGACGCGCTTCGCGCTCGAAGAGAAGTCGAAGCTCGTCAAGTCGCTGCGGCGGTTCGACATGGTCTTCTTCACCGTCTGCGCATTCGTCGGGCTCGACACGCTCGGCCTCGTCGCGTCGAACGGCCCCCAGGGCTTCCTGTGGCTCTTTATCACCGCGCTGCTGTTCGTGGCGCCGTACATGCTGATGATGGCGGAGGTCGGCTCTGCGTTCACGCAGGAGGGCGGTCCCTACGAGTGGACGAAGCTCGCCTTCGGCCGGTTGCAGGGTGGTCTCGCAGCGATCCTCTACTGGGTCACGAACCCGCTGTGGATCGGCGGCTCACTCGCGTTCATCACAACGGATGCGTGGAGCGCGAACGTCTTCTCGATCGGGAGCGGCACCGTCGGCGATTACGCGTTCAAGCTCCTCTTCATCTGGATCTCGATCATCGTCGCGATCATCTCGCTCCGGTACGGCAAGTGGATCCCGAACGTCGGCGCAATGGTTCGCGGCCTGGTGCTCGGATTCTTCTCGTTGACCGTGATCATCTACGGCATCAAGCACGGCGTCTCCGGATTTGGCGCGTCGGAGTGGAGCCCGACGCGAGCTGTGTTCTTCGGGCTCGTGCCCGTGCTGTTGTTCAACTACGTCGGCTTCGAGCTGCAGAACGGCGCCGCCGAAGAGATGGAGAATCCGCAGCGCGACGTGCCGCTGTCGGTGCTGCGCAGCGGCATCGCCGGCGTACTGATGTACGTCGTCCCCGTCTTCTGCATCATCCTCGTGCTGCCGCTCAAGCAGGTCACGGGCATCGGCGGGTTCATCGACGCCGTCGATCTCACGTTCAAGGGCGTATACGGCGGCGCGGCGCACACGCTGCTCGTGCTGATGACGCTCGGCTTCGCGCTTGCCAACGTCACGTCGGGCGCCGTCTGGATGATCGGGTCGGACCGCATCCAGGCGGTTGCCGCGTACGACGGCGCGTTCTTCCCCTTCTTCGGGGTGTTCAACAGAAGGTTCGGAACGCCGGTGCGCGTCAACCTCCTGTCCGGCGTCGCCTCGACGATCTTCTGCGTCCTCGCACTGGCCGCGTTCAACGGCGGGCAGGACGCGAAGTTCACGGTCGTCTTGACGATCGCCATCTCGACGACGCTCATCTCGTACTTCTGGATCTTTGCATCGGTGCTGAAGCTCCGGTACGCGCATCCGCACGTGCCGCGCCCGTACGTGCACCCGTGGGGACTGCCCGGGCTGTGGGTGTCGACCGTCCTGACGTTGTTCTGGATCTTCCTCGGCTCGTTCGAGGCCGTCTTCCCGGGCGTGCTCGAGCGGATCTTCGGTCTCCCGTACAACTTCTTCGATGAGTGGGGCGTGAGTCGCGGCACGTTCGAGGCGCTCAGCCTCGGAACGCTCGGCGTGATCCTCGTCGTGGGAGTCGTCGGCTACGCCGCGGGCGCGCGCGTGCGCGCCGAGACGGCCGACATCCCGCTCGAGGCGGTCGCGCCCGAGACGGCCTAGATCGTGACGACAGGCTGTGAGCGGCGCGCGGCGTCGCTCACAGCCGCCGCAACCGCCGGCGCCACCGCGCGGTTGAACACGCTCGGGACGATGTAGTCGGCGCTCAGCTCGTCGTCGGAGATCGTGGCGGCGATGGCGCGCGCGGCGGCAACCTCCATCACGTCGTCGATCGTCCGCGCCCGCGCGTCGAGCGCCCCGCGGAAGACGCCGGGGAAGGCGAGGACGTTGTTGATCTGGTTCGGGTAGTCGGAGCGGCCGGTCGCGATCACCTCGGCGTCGGTCTCGATCTCCTCGGGGTCGACCTCCGGGCTCGGGTTCGCCATCGCGAAGACGATCGCGCGCGGCGCCATCCGGCGCACGCCGGCCGGCGTGATCGCGCCGGGCACCGAGAGCCCGATGAAGACGTCGGCGCCTTCGAGCAGCTCGTCGGCCGTCCCTTGCCGGTTCTCGGGATTCGTCGTCTCGGCGTATGTGCGCTTCGCGTCGTTCAGGCCGGACCGGCCGTGGAAGATCGCGCCGCCCTCGTCGCAGCCGACGATCCAGTGTGCGCCCGCGTTCTGCAGGATCCGGGTCACGGCGATCCCGGCGGCACCGCAGCCCGTCGTGACGATGCGGACGTCCTCGAGCTTCTTGCCGACGACGCGCAGCGCGTTGAGCAGCGCCGCGAGGACGACGATCGCCGTCCCGTGCTGGTCGTCGTGGAACACCGGGATGTCGAGCAGCTCGCGCAGCCGCGCCTCGATCTCGAAGCAGCGCGGCGCCGAGATGTCCTCGAGGTTGATGCCGCCGAAGACGGGCGCGATCGCCTGCACGGTGCGGACGATCTCGTCCGGATCCTTCGTGTCGAGGCAGATCGGGAACGCGTCGACGCCGCCGAACTCCTTGAAGAGCACCGCCTTCCCCTCCATCACCGGCAGCGCCGCCTCCGGCCCGATGTCGCCGAGCCCGAGGACGGCGGTCCCGTCGGAGACGACCGCCACGGTGTTGCGCTTGATCGTCAGGTTCCAGGCGACGGCGGGATCGTCGGCGATCGCGCGCGAGATGCGCGCCACGCCGGGCGTGTATGCCATCGAGAGGTCGTCGCGCGTCTTCAGGGGCAGCCGCGGCGTGATCTCGATCTTGCCGCCGAGGTGCGCGAGGAAGGTCCGGTCCGAGACGTGCACGACCTCGACGCCGTCGAGGCTGCGGACGGCGTCGACGATCTGCTCGAGGTGGTGCTCGTCGTCGGCGAGGACGTTGACGTCGCGGAGCTTGGTCGTCTTCTCGACGCGGACGAGGTCGATCGCGCCGAGCAGGCCGCCGGCCTCGCCGATCGCGGCGGCGAGCTGCGCGAAGGCGCCGGGGCGGTTGTCGAGGCGGACCCGGATCGCCGCGCTGAAGGAGGCGGACGGATGCACGCTCCGGAGGGTACGCGGTTCCGCCCGCGCAGCCTCGGGGGAAATTACGCTTTTGCCGTGCGAATAACCCTCTGCGACGTCGGGCCCCGGGACGGCCTGCAGAACGAGCCGGAGACGCTCGAGCCCGCCGTGCGCGCGGATCTCGTCAACCGGCTCGCCGCGGCGCGGCTGCCGCGGGTCGAGGCGGTGTCGTTCGTCCGCGACGACCGGGTGCCGCGGATGGCGGGAGCGGAGGAGGTGGTAGCGGCGCTCGAGACGCGAGACGGGACGGAGTACTCCGGGCTGGTGTTGAACGAGCGGGGCTGGCAGCGGTTTGCGGCGACGGGGCTCGACCGCGTCAACGTCACCTTCGCCGCGACAGAGGGCTTCAACCGGGCGAACGGGACGATGTCGCTCGACGAGGCGGTCGGGCAGGCGGAGTCGATCGTCGAGCGGGCGACCGTGCCCGCGACCGTGACGATCTCGGTTTCCTTCGGCTGCCCGTTCGAGGGCGACGTCGATCCGGGGCGTGTGGTCGAGCTGGCGGCCCGCTTCCGCGGCCGCGCCGAGGTCGTCCTCGCCGACACGATCGGCGTCGCGACGCCTCGCGCCGTGCGCGCGCTCGTCGAGCGCGCCGGCGCGGACGGCTTCCACGGCCACAACACGCGCAACACCGGCTACGCGAATTGCCTCGCCGCGCTCGACGCCGGCGCGACGGTGCTCGATGCGTCGATCGGCGGCCTCGGCGGCTGCCCGTATGCGCCGCGCGCGACCGGCAACGTCGCGACCGAGGATCTCGTCTACCTGCTCGAGGGCGAGGGCGTCGAGACGGACGTCGACCTCGACGCGCTGATCCGCATCTCGCAGTGGCTCGAGGAGCTTCTGGGGCGGAGGCTCGAGGGCTACGTCTACCGGGCGAGCAGCATCGACCGGTAATACGCGCGGAGCCGGCGCTCGTACGCGTCGCCGCTGAGCCCCGCGTGGTCGGTCAACGTCCGGAAGCGTTCCCCAGTCGAGGGCGACCCAGAACGCCGGCTCGATGTCAGAACGGGCGAGACGCGGCCGGCGCCCGGGCGTCGACAGGAGTGTCTCCGTCGCCGAGCGGACGCCGAACGCCCGGTTGTGAGTCATCCGGCTCCAGAGGTCGACGACCGCTGCGTCGCCGGTTGCGGCGGCCTGCTCGACGACCAGCGCGATCGCTGCCGAGCGTTCGTTGATCGATCGGACGTGTGCGGCGTGCAGCCTGAGCATCCGCCGCGCGTCGGGGGCCGCCTCCATCCGCGCATGCCTCCGCGGCGATCAGCCGCACCGTCGCGCCGCTCCATCCGTTCTGCTCGAAGCAGCTTTCGCCGCCGCGATGACAGCTGCGCGCGTCCGAGCCGCGCGGGCATTTCGCTGCGGAGCGTGGTAGGTGCGTGGGGGCGCTTTGACGCGGTCTCGGCTGTCGAGGAATTCGAAGCGCCGGCTGTCGACCGTCGGCGCGACGGTTAGCTCTCGTGGTGCTGCGCTGCGCCGTCGACCGGCGGGAGCCAGCTCTCGCGCCGCTTCACCCAGCTCTCGTTGTCGGGCTTGAGCTCGAAGGGCGCGTCGTCGAGACTGCCGAGCCGGATCTCGACGTGCGTGCCGTGAGTGTCGGTCGTGTCGATGAGCCGAGACCCGCAGCGGGGGCAGAACCCGCGGCCGTCGAAGCTCGAGATCTCGCCGGTCAGCTCGAACGCCTCGGCGGGCCAGTGCGCATAGACGGTGAACGCGCTGCCGGACTCCTTCCTGCACCCCGTGCAGTGGCAGCGCGCGACATGCAGAGGCTCGCCGCGAACGCTGTAGCGGACCGCGCCGCAGAGACAGCCGCCGGTGCGTACTCGTGCTTCCACGCGCGCAGATGGTACGCGCCTGCCAGTCGCCCCAGCGGGGCGATACGCGGTCGTCGCTTCAAACGACCGCCACATCGTTTGAGCCAACGTCAGGGGCGTCACTCGAGCGGCGGCGCGCTCCCGGCAGTTCTCGTTCCGCTTTCCAGTCATCCCGCGGTTAAGGCGCGCCAACTCGCCGCGCCTTACGCAGACCTTACGCGTGGCCACGCTCGAAAACCCGGCGGCACGGGGATAACGGCTGTGTCAGACACGCTTGCAGTATCCGACGGACTCGAGGAGGAACACGCATGCGCACGTTGCTCATGGTGCTCGCCGTCGCAGGGGTCATCACAGCCACTGCCTTTGCGGCGACGGTCACCGTCACGATCACGAAAGCCGGCTACGTGCCGGCGTCGTCGACCATTGCGGCCGGCGACACGGTGCAGTTCACGAACGCCGACACGACGGCCCACCAGGTCACGTTCAAGTCGTCGACCGGTTTATCGTGCTCGCCGAACCCGCTCGTGCTCCAGCCGGGGCAGAGCGGCAGCTGCACGTTCCAGACCGCGGGGACGTACACCTACTCCGATCCGAACGCGAAGGGCAACACGTATCGCGGGACGGTCACCGTGACCGGGACGCAGGGCGGGGCGTTGACGCTCTCCGCTGCCCCGAAGCGCGTGGTCTTCGGCCAGACGGTCACGCTCTCGGGCGTCGACGCGTCGCACCGCACCGGCGAAAACGTCGACATCTGGGCGCAGCCGTGCGGCGGCACGAACGCGAAGGTGGCGACCGTGCAGACGACGACGAACGGCGCGTTCACGGCCGGCGTCCAGCCGCTCAAGAACACGACGTACACCGCACGCCTCAAGAACGCGACGAGCGCCGCGGCGACCGTGTCGGTTCGCCCGCGGATCCGGCTCGGCAAGGTCGCGCCGCACCGCTATTCGGCGCGCGTCAGCGCTGCTGACAGCTTCGCCGGGAAGACCGCGACGTTCCAGCGGTACAACGGCACACGTTGGATCGCCGTGAAGTCGATCGTTCTGCGTGCGAGCTCGACAGGCGTCGCGCCGACCGTCGTCTCGGCTGTGAGCTTCCGGTCGTCGATCCGCGCGGGCATTCGTGTCCGTGTGGTGCTCTCGCAAGCGCAGGTCGGCGGGTGCTACCTCGCCGGGATCTCGAACGCGATCCGCAGCTGACACGTTGCACGAAGCGAAGGGCCTCCGCCGTGGAGGCCCTTCGCGCGTCCGTCGCGTACACGATCCAGCGGAACGAGAATCGAGATGGGGAGTCGTAGAATGAGCGTCCGGATGAGGGTGCAACGCCTCGATCACGTCTCACTCGACGTCACTGATCGTGCGCGCTCGATCGCGTGGTACCAGGATGTCCTCGGGCTGCCGATCTTGAATCAGCCAACGGCGGACGACGAGCTTGTCTTCGTTGGTCAGCCGGGAATGCAGTTCGGGTTGTTCCAGGCGCAGAAGCAGTCTCCCGCCCGTGAGTCGGAGTCGTCCGGGCTCAGGCATGTCGCGCTCGTCGTCGATGATCTCGATGTCGCAAGGGAGCGCCTCCGGTCGAATGGCGTCGAGTTCAGATCCGAGGATCACGGCAACGCGGTCTCGGTGTACTGCGACGATCCAGACGGGCACGTCATCGAGCTGACGACCTACGTCGCCTAGCTCTCTGCCGGTGCGCCGCTCGGCGGACGGCTCCTTCGCACGCGACGCTCCAGCGCGTACACGTCGCGTGGGCTGCTGTTGGCGAATGCGCCCTGAGCGCTGACCGCGACTGGCCGAGAGTCGCGGCGGTGGTCAAGATCGAGCTGAGCGGCGATGGCGAGACCAGCATCGACTGACGAGCAGTGGGAACGGATCCTCCGCGGTGAGGGTCGAATCGCGGTTGCGGTTCGTCTGAATCGGCGGCTCTTCGGGTTGTTCCCGAGCCCGTGGCGGTGCAAGTCGTGCAACGCGCCGTTTCGCGGCCCGGCTTCGGGAACGTTCCGGTGGATCGGCTACGCGCCGTCCGCCAAGAACCCGGCGGTCTGTCGGCGCTGTATCGAACGCGCGCCGAAAGGCGGAGCGGTCGTCCCGGTGTCGGTCGTGATGGCGGATGTGCGGGGCTACACGGGGATGACCGAAGGCCTTGCAGCGGCCGAAGTTCCTGAAGCCGTCAACCGCTTTTACGAGGCGAGCTCGAGCGCCCTGTCGTCGGCGGAAGCTCTGCTCGGTCAAATCGAGGGTGATCTCGTGATGGGGGTGTTTGTTCCGGGTCTCGCCGGCCTGCACTATCGGCGCAAGGCAGTCGAGGGCGGGGTTCGGCTTCTGCGAAAGATCGACTGGCTCGCGGTCGGGGTCGGGATCGCGAGCGGTGAGGAGTTCGTCGGCAACGTCGGTGGCGGCGGATTCAAGGACTTCACCGCCCTCGGTGATGTCACCAACGTCGCCGCGCGGCTGACGGCGCTTGCCGGCCCGGTGAGATCTTGATGGACGCCGTCACCTACGACGCCGTTGCCGCGCACCATCCCGACGCCGAGCGGCGCGAACTGCAATTGAAAGGCAAGTCTGCGGCTGTCGAGGCATTCGCGATCCGCGCGCGATAGCGGCAAACCTCCCGTGGCGTGAAGCGGACGGCGTTCGCGCAGGAAGACGGAACGACGGTCGTCGTCGTGGGCGGCAAGCCGGGCAAGGCCTACGAAGTTCTTGGCTTCGAGATCTGGGCTCCGTTCCAGCCGCTTTACGACGCCGGCGACTACGGCGAGGCCGCCGACCGAGCTCGCGGCGTGATCGAAGCGCAACCCGAAGCGTTCGGAGCCTTCTTCTGCCTCGCGTGCTGCGAAGCGCTGGCCGGCCGCGTCGACGACGCGGTGCGGCATCTCGGGCATGCGCTGGAGCACTCCGAGCGGTTGCGCGGCATCGCCCGCCGGAACTCGGACCTCGACTCGATCCGCGACCGGCCGGAGATCGCCAAGCTACTCGCGGCATAGAACGATCGGTGTTAGTAGACCTTGGCGATCTTCAGCTCGCTGCAGACGAAGCCTGAGCCCTTGAGGCGACAGCTGGGGATGACCTCGAGCTTGTGATTGGCCGAGCCGGAAATTCGATAGCTCGCAGCGCAGTTGCCCTTGCAGGAGGAGTCGATCACGGCCTTGACACGGTAGAGGCCGCTGCTGTTTTGGAGAACGGTAAGGGGCTTGCTCGGGGTGGCCAGGGCTCCCGCGGGAGCGCCGCCGTTCTGGCTGATCAGAACCAAGACGGCAAGCTTCTTCTCGCCTGCCGGGGCCAGGTTCTTCTTGACTGCCACGATCAGCTTGTGGGTGCCAACAGCCCCATGTGTCTTGGCCGCCGCCGGCAAGACTGCAGTCCCGGTCGAGGCGAGCGCGAGAAAGGCGACTGTTGCAACGGCAACGCGACGGAACATGCTCCAGGGTACTGCGCTTGTCTCGGCTGGGCGAGCGCCTTCTCCTCTGAACTACGACCCGAGGGCCGGCGGCGTCGACGGGTAGAGCGGCCGCTCGCCGTCGATCCGCAGCGGCGGCGCGACCGTGACGCCGCCGCCGAGTCGCTGCAGGATGCCGAGCGCCTCCGTCTCCGGGTCGGCGTACGCCTCGGCGACGGTGCGGACACGCGCGGCGGGAACGCCCGCGTCGATGAGCACGCGCTCCCACTCGTCGGTCGGCCGGCCGGCGAGCGCAGCCTCGATCGCCGCGCGCAGCGCGTCGCGGTTGGCGACCCGGTCGGGGTTCGTGCGGAGGCGCGGATCGTCGGGCAGCCCCAGTGCGCCGCGCAGCCGCTCCCACAGCGCGTCGCTGCCGGCGGCGATCATCAGGTCGCCGGCGAACACCTCGTACGGCGCGATAAGTGGAAATGCGCTCCCGTGGCGGCCCGGCTCCTCGCCGGTCGCCGCGAAGCCGGCGACGTGTCCCGCGAGCAGCGCGAGCGCCGTCTCGTAGAGCGACGCCTCGATCGTCGCACCGCCGCCGCGCAGCAGCGCGGCGAGGACGCCGATCGCCGCCCACTGTCCCGTCGCGAAGTCGATCAGCGAGACGCCGACACGCACCGGCGGGCCGTCCGCCTCGCCGGTGACGCTCATGATCCCGCTCGCCGCCTGCAGCAGCGGGTCGTAGCCGGGCCGCGACGCATACGCGCCGATCGAGACGTGGATCAGCTCCGGCCGCCGCGCGCGCAGCGTCGCCGCGTCGAGCCCGCGCTCCTCGGCAAGCCCCGGACGCAGGCTCTGCACGAAGACGTCGGCGTCGTCGACGAGCTCGAGCAGCCGCTCTCGGTCGCGCACGAGATCGAGGACGACCGATCGCTTCCCGGCGTTCGCCGCGAACCAGAGTGCGCCGGCGCCGTCGACGAACGGCGGGCCCCATGCTCGCGCATGATCGCCGCCCGGCGGCTCGACCTTGACGACGTCGGCGCCGAATGCGGCGAGTAGCTGCGTGCAATACGGCCCGGCGAGCGACGCCGTCACGTCGACGACACGCCGGCCGCGCAGGATGTCCATCAGCGGTTGACGGCGTACAGCCGCGCCGTCCACTCGCCGCGCGAGACGTCGCGGACGTAGCGCGAGCCGATCTTCTCGGCGACGCGGACCGAGCGGTCGTTCCCGCGGAGGATCAGCGAGATCAGCCGGGTCAGCCCGAGCTCCTTGAATGCGTGATCGCGGAGCGCGACCGCGGCCTCCGTCGCGTAGCCCTGGCCCCAGTGCTCCTGCGCGAGCAGCCACCCCAGCTCGACGACCGCGTGCTCGCCGAGCTCGGCGAGCGTGCCGGTCTGCCACGTGTCGGGGTCCCAGACGAGGTAGCCGGCGCGGCCGAGCACGCGACCGTCCTCCTTGCGCTCGACCGTGAACGAGCCGAAGCCGTCGGCCTTCCAGCGGCGCAGCGCCTTGTCGAGCCACGCGCGCGTCTGCTCGAGATCCATGGTCTCGCCGAGCCCGATGTAGCGCATCACCTCGGGGTCGCCGTACGCCTCCTGCAACGCCTTCGCGTCGCCCTTCTTCGGCTTGCGGAGGACCAGGCGCTCGGTCTCGATCACGGGTGCACCCACACGATGTGCGGCCCGTCGCCGGGCAGGTCGACGGTCTCGGCCGGGTGGGCGCCGAGCCGTTTCGCGACGTGCTTCGAGCGCCGGTTGGACGGATCGATCAGCGAGATCAAGTGCGGCGCGGCGAACCAGTCGCGGACCGCGCGCGACGCCTCCGTCGCGTAGCCGTTGCCCCAGTGCTCGCGCGCGAGCGCCCAGCCGAGCTCGGGCTGTGTGCCCGCGGCCGTCGACCGGGTCCACGTCGCGGTGTCGAAGAAGTTGAGGCCGACGCGGCCGACGAAGGCGCCGTTCGGGAGCACGACGACGAACTTGCCCGCGGGATAGCGGTCCCAGTCCTCGATCCAGCGCCGGACTGTGGCCGCGGGGTCCTCCTCGACGCCGCCGAGCCAGCGCATCACCTGCGGATCGCGGAGCATCTGGGTGGCCGCCTCGACGTCGTCGAGGGTCGGCTTGCGGAGGACGAGCCGCTCAGTCGTCAGCAACGGGCACCAGGACCGACCGCTCGAATTCGATCACCGTCTCCTCGCGCTGGTTGACGCCGCGCGTGCGCACCGTGACCACGCCGAAGCCGGGCCGCGACCGCGACTCCCGCTTCTGGAGCACCTCCGTCTCGGCGCGGATCGTGTCGCCCGCAAAGACCGGTGCCGGCAGGGTCACCTCGCGCCAGCCGAGGTTGACGGCGCGCTCGGAGACGTCGACGACGGAGAGCCCGGTGACGAGCGCAAGCGTGAACGTCGAATCGACGAGCGGCCGCTTCCACTCCGTCTGCGCCGCATAGTGCGCGTCGAAGTGGATCGGGTTGGTGTTCAACGTCAGCAGCGTGAACCAGACGTTGTCCGCCTCGAGTACCGTCCGTCCGAAGCGGCTCCTGTAGACGGCGCCCACCTCGAGCTCCTCGTACGTGCGACTCACGCCAGGAATCATCGCAGGGATGCAGCAGCTGGCCGTCGAGCAGCGGCGCCTGCTCGGCGATCGTGCGCCGTGGCACATCGGCGACGTCGCGTGGGGGCTGCGGCAGCACGAGGGCTGCGAAAGCGAGTGGAGCATCCGGCTCTGGGTCGAGGACGGCCGCGTCGTCGCCTGGTCGTGGCTGAAGCAGGACGGTCGCGACGCGCTCGAGCTGGACGCCGATCCCGAGTACGGCCACTTGCTCGACGAGATCCTCGCCGAGCCGCGGGCCCGGGTCGCATATGCGTTCGACGACGACGACCTGCTGCGGGCGGCGCTCGCCCGCCACGGTTTCACGACGCCGGAAACGCCAATGCACTTCCTCGTGCGCGCGCTCGAGACGCCGCCGCCGCTGCCGGAACTGCCGGACGGCTTTTGCTACCGCACGGTCGGGCCGGGCGACGTGCCCGAGCGCGTCGACATCCACCGGGAGGTCTGGGCGCCGTCGCGCGTGACGGAGTCGAGCTACGCAGCCGTCCGCGCGGCGTGGCCGTACCGGGAGACGCTCGACTGCGTCGTCGAGGCGCCGGACGGCCGCTTCGCGGCGTACGCGCTCGTCTGGCCCGACGACGAGAACGGCGTCGGCGAGCTCGAGCCGGTCGGCGTGCGCGAGGCGTTCCGCCGGCGCGGCCTCGGCGCCGCCGTGTGCACCTACGCGCTGCGCCGCTGGCACGAGGAAGGCGGCCGGCGTGCGATCGTCTACTGCAAGACCGACTCGGCGTGCGCGCTCTACGAGTCGATCGGCTTCCACCGGCACGCGACGCTCGTCGGCTACGCGCGATGAATCGGCTGGCACAGGAGACGAGCCCGTACCTCCTGCAGCACGCCGACAATCCCGTCGACTGGTACGCGTGGGGCGACGAGGCGTTTGCGCGGGCACGCGCCGAGGACAAGCCGATCCTCCTCTCCGTCGGCTACGCCGCGTGCCACTGGTGCCACGTCATGGAGCACGAGTCGTTCGAGGACGACGCGACGGCGGAGCTGATGAACGAGCACTTCGTCAACGTCAAGGTCGACCGCGAGGAGCGCCCGGACGTCGACTCCGTCTACATGGAGGCGGTCGTCGCGTTCAACCGCGGCCACGGCGGCTGGCCGATGACCGTCTTCCTCACCCCGGACGGCGAGCCGTTCTTCGGCGGCACGTACTACCCGCCGGAGCCGCGGCACGGGATGCCGTCGTTCCGGCAGGTGCTGCAGGCGATGGTCGAGGTCTACCGCGAGCAGCGCGACGCGGTCGCGGAGCAGGCCGAGGCGATCGTCGGTGCGCTGCGCGAGAGCGCGCGCGTCGCGCCGTCGCGCGAGCCGCTCACGGACGCCGTGTTCGCGGAGTCGATGGCGGTGCTCCGGCGGTCGTTCGACGAGCGGTGGGGCGGGTTCGGGAACGCGCCGAAGTTCCCGCCCGCGTCGACGGTCGAGTTCCTGCTCCGCCGCGGCGAGCCGGAGCTGGCGGCGAAGACGCTCGCCGGCATGGCCGCCGGCGGGATGTACGACCTCGTCGGCGGCGGTTTCCACCGCTACTCGGTCGACGAGCAGTGGCTCGTGCCGCACTTCGAGAAGATGCTCTACGACAACGCGCTGCTCATCCCGGCGTACTTGCACGCCGGCGACGAGCGCATCGTCGAGCAGACAGTCGAGTATTGCCTGCGCGAGCTGCGGCTCGAGGGCGGTGGGTTCGCCTCGGCGCAGGACGCGGACACAAACGGCGTCGAGGGGCTGACGTACAGCTGGACGCCGAACGAGCTCGTGGACGCGATCGGCGCCGGCCGCGACGAGCTGCTGCAGCCGTTCGAGCACGGGCGGTACGTGCTCCGCGGCGAGCTGAGCGAGGACGAGCGCGCGCGCCTGTTCGAGATCCGCGAGCAGCGGCCGAAGCCGCTGCGCGACGACAAGGCGATCGCAGGCTGGAACGGGCTGATGCTCGCCGCGCTCGCGGAAGCCGGCCGCGTGCTCGGGCGCGGCGATTGGCTGCGGGCCGCCGTCGAGCTCGCGGAGTTCCTGCTCGGTCCGCTCTCGAGCGAGGGTCGGCTGCACCGCACGTGGCGCGAGGGGGTCGCGAAGGGCACCGGCTACCTCGAGGACTACGCGAACGTCGCGCACGGCCTCTACGAGCTGCACGTCGCGACCGGCGACCTCCGCTGGCTGCGCGAGTCGCGCCGGCTCGCGCTGCTCGCGGTGGAGCTGTTCGCCGACGACGAGCACGGCGGCTTCTTCCTGACGCCGGCCGACGGCGAAGCGCTCGTGGCCCGGCAGAAGGACCTCGACGACAACCCGACGCCGTCCGGCAACTCGATGCTCGCCTTCGTGCTGCTGCGGCTGGCGCGGATCTGGGGCGACGACGAGCTCGAGCGGCGCGCCGCCGGTGTGCTCCGGCTCGTGCGCGACGTGATCCCGCGCGCGCCGTCCGCGTTCGGCTGGGCGCTGTGCGCGCTCGACCTCTACCTGGCGCCGCCGCGCGAGCTGGCGATCATCGGCTCGCCCGACGACGAGGTGGCGCGGCAAGCGCTCGCCGAGCGCGATCCGAATGCGGTGGTCGCCTTCGGCCCGGCCGACGACGTCCCGCTCCTCGCGGGCAAGACGCGCGTCGACGGCAAGCCGGCGCTCTACGTCTGCGAGCGCTTCGCCTGCCGGGCACCCGTGACGGAGTGAGCCCGAACGGCCTGTACCAGGTACCGTCAAGAAACCGTCAAACGTTTCGGCGGTGCCGCTGTTTCCGGAAAATTGGCGGCGCGCGCCGGCCGCGGTGACAGATTCGTGCGGAAGCCGTGACGGTTCCGTGGCGGTACCGGGTACCGGCCGCTAGACCGTGAACGCCTCGGGCCGCGCCGCGCCCGCGGCGAAGCGCTCCGCGGAGAAGGGGGAGAGGTCGAGGGCCGGCGTCCGGCCGACGACGAGCTCGGCGACATGCTCGCCGACGGCGGGCGCCTGCTGAAAGCCGTGTCCGGAGAAGCCGGTCGCGTAGAGGAACCGCGAGACGTCCGGCGACTCGCCGACGAGCGCGTTCCAGTCGGGAGAGACGTCGTAGTAGCCCCACCACGACGTCTGCACCGGCAGGTCGGCGAGCGCCGGCAGCCGCCGGACCGCAGCCTCCGAGACGTCCTCGTCGCGGCCGCCGAACGCGAGGCCCGGCCCTTCGCGGTGGAAGTAGAAGCCGCTCGAGAAGTCGATCGTCAGCGGCACGTGCTCCGGCAGGCCGCCGTCCTCCGGTGTGAACCACATCCACCGCGGCAGGCCCTCGACCGGCAGCGTGACGCCGGCGAGCGCCGCCACCGCGCCGGACCATGCACCCGCGCAGCAGACGACACAGCCCGTCGCGATCGCGCCGCGCGTCGTCTCGACGCCGTGCACGGCGCCGTCGCGGACGTCGATGCCGGTCACCTCGCAGCTCTGCATGACCGTCGCGCCCGACTCGCGCGCGTACCACTGCACAACCGACTCCGGCGTCGCGTGCCCGTCCCACGGGCAGAACGTCGCCGCGACGAGATCGTCGACCTCGAGCTGCGGCACGAGCTCGCGCGCGTCGTGCGGGGTCAGCACCCGCGACGGCACGCCGAGCGACTGCTGCAGCGCGACCGCGTCGCGGAACGTCGCCGCATCGGCCTCGTTGTCCAGCAGGAAGAGGTAGCCGTCCTGCCGGAGTGCGATCTCGTCCGCCATCGCCTCGAACTCCCGGAGCGAGCGGAGCGCGATCCGGATGTTCAGCTCGTCGGCGAACTGCGCCCGGATGCCGCCGGCCGACTTCGACGTCGAGCCCGAGGCGAGCACGTCGCGCTCGACAAGCACGACGTCGTCGACGCCGAGCCTGCGGAGGTGGAAGGCGGTGGCGGCGCCGAGGGCGCCGCCACCGATCACTACGACGTCGACCGTGTCAGCGAACGCCGCCGACGAGGCCGCCGAACGTCTCGAAGTCGCCGCCGCCGCCGCCGCCCCAGCGGATCATCTGCAGCTGCTCGATCGGGAAGTTGTCGCGCTTCTTCTTCCCGAAGCTCGTCTGCAGCTTGATGCCCGGATAGACGAACGGGTTGGCCTTCGTGTTCAGGTTGTGCAGCGCCTTCATCAGGCCCGCCCGCGTCGGGTTCTTCCCCGCGCGCTGCAGCGCGTACACGAACGTCCAGCCCTGTGCAAGGCCGTACATGACGTTGGCGTCGCCGTTGGCGAACGTCGTCTTCAGCGCCGGCGCGTACTGGTCGACGATCTGCGCGGCGAGCTTCGAGCCGGCCAGACTCGGCTGTGCGGTGTTGCTCGCCAGGTACGTCGAGGAGATGACGCCGTTCACGTCGGCACCCTTGCCGGCGGCCGACAGCAGGAAGATCCGGTTGCTCGACACATTGCCGAGGAACACCTGCGGATGCCAGCCGATCTTCGTCGCCACGATGAGGGCGGTGATCGCCTGCGTCGGGATCGCGAAGATCGCGAGCGTGTCGGCGCCCTTGCTCTTCAGCGCGAGGATCTGCTGCGTCACGTCGGGGTTCGTCGAGTCGTAGGACTCCGCGTCGACGATGTTGCTCTTCTTCGCGCCCATCCCGACGCGCAGCCCGGCGTAGTAGTTCTTGCCGAACGCGTCGTTCTGGTAGAGCACGCCGACCTTCGCGTTCGGCGTGTTCTTCGCGATGTACTTCCCGTACAGCTTCGCCTCACCCGGATAGTCCGGCTGCCAGCCCGTCGTCCACGGGTACTTGCGCGCACCGGAGAAGCCCCAGTACGAGTCGCCGGTCGCCAGCTGCACCTGCGGAACCTTGTTGCGGTTCAGGTAGTCCCACGTCGCGAGGCCCGGCGCAGTGCCGAGGCTGCCGAAGACGGCGAAGACCTTGTCCTTCTCGACGAGCTGCTGCGCGAGCGGCACCGTCTTCGACGGGTCGTAGCCGTCATCGAGGATCTCGAAGTTGATCTTGCGGCCGTTGACGCCGCCGCGGGTGTCGTTGACGTAATCGAAGTACGCCTTCTCGGCGAACGGAATCGTCTTGTAGAGCGATGCCGGCCCGGTCAGCGGGAACGTGCCGCCGATCTGGATGCTCGTCGAGGTGACTCCGGGCGTCGCCCGCGTCGCGCCGCCTGCGGCCGAAACCGCGATCGCCGCCACGGCTGCGGCGGCTGCAAACACCGCCAGGCTCTTACCCTTCATTGCCATCCGACCCTCCCTACGCATGGTTGGCCCGGCGAGAGCGGCCGGGTTGCCGATTATGACGCCGTCGGATCCGATTTGATAGCGGAATTGACTCGCGAGTCAATCGTCCGCAGCAGGCCGGCCACCCCGTTCGGGAGCAGGATCATCACGAGGATCACGATCAATCCGAAGACGACGTCCTGCCCGTGGCTCGAGCCGATCAGCGGCGCCTCGCTCGAGATCTCCGGCAGGAGGCCGACGAAGAGCGCGCCGGCGAGCGTTCCCCAGAGCGAGCCGAGACCGGCGACGGCGGCTCCGATCAGGATCTGGAGGGAGAGGATTACCCCGAACTCGTTCGGCTGCGCGAAGCCGTTCGTCACGAGCACGAAGAGCGAGCCGGCCACGCCCGCGAAGGCCGCCGAGACGCCGAACGCGAACGTCTTGTAGATCGGCAGCGACACGCCCGACGAGGCGGCGGCGATCTCGCTGTCTCGGATCGAGCGAAACGCCCGGCCGGTGCGGCCGCGCAGGAGAAGCCAGGCGCCGACGAAGAGGATCGCCGCACACGACCACGTGACGCCGTAGACCCAGAGGTTCCCCGGCGTCGTGTGCGTCCGCAGGCCGTTGCTGCCGCCGGTCCATTTCGACCACTTGAGCGGGAGTTGCGGCACGGAGACGGCGAGCGCAAAGGTCGCGAGCGCGAGGTAGACGCCGTGGAAGCGGAGCGCCGGGATGCCGACGAGCACGCCGCAGACGAAGGCGACGGCGAACGACAGCGGCAGCGTCGCGATCAGGTTCGTGTGGTGGTAGTGCGACATGATCGCGGTCGTGTAGCCGCCGATTGCCATGAACGCGCCGTGGCCGATCGAGATCTGGCCCGTGTACCCGACCAGGATGTTCAGGCCGAGGATCGCGATGAAGTAGATCCCGACACGCGCGCCGAGACCGCTGTGGTAGTTGCTCATGTGCAGCGGCAGCAGCGCGATCACGACAGCGACGGCGGCCGCAACGGCGAGCGTGATCGCAAAGCGCCGCGTCATACGCGCCGCACCTGCCTGCGGCCGAAGAGGCCGGTCGGCTTGAGCAGCAGCACGACGAGCAGCACCGCGAACGCGATCGGCAGCCGGACCTCGGACGTCGCGAAGCCGACGTACTGGCCGACGAGGTTGAGGAAGACGCCGAGCGCGAGCCCGCCGACGACTGCGCCGGCCGGGCTCTCGAGGCCGCCGAGGACGGCGGCGGCGAACGCGTAGAGCAGGATCGGCTGCATCATCGTCGGCTGCAGGAACTGCGACGCCTCGGTCATCAACCCGGCGACCGCGCCGAGCACAGCGGCGAGCCCCCAGCCGATCGCGAGCATCCAGTCGACGCGCACGCCGACGAGCGACGCGGCGGCCGGGCGCAGCGCGGCCGCCCGCATGGCGAGGCCGAGCTTCGTGAACTGGAAGAGGATCCAGAGGAGGATCACCGAGAGGATCGACACGAGCAGCACGCCGATGTCCTGTCGCGAGAACGAGACGCCGCCGGCGTGGTACACGTGGTTGCCGAACGGCGCCGGCATGAACTTCAGGTCGGCGCCCCACTTCCACGTGACGAGACCGTCGATGAGGATGAACAGGCCGACGGTGACGATCACGAGCGCGATCACCGACCGATGCTGCACCGGGCGGATCAGCACGGCATAGACGGCGACGCCGAGCGCGAACGCGATCAGCATCGTCAGGACGAACGCGGCCCAGAAGCTGAGGTGCCAGAGCGTCAGCTGATAGGCGATGTACGTCGTCGCCATCGCCATCTCGCCCTGCGCGAAGTTGATCACCTCGGTGGCGCGGTAGATGAGCACGAGGGCGAGCGCGAGGCTCGCATAGATCGCTCCTTGCGCGAGCCCGGCGACGGTCTGCTGCGCGAAGATCTGGCTGCTCAGCGAGCCGACGACGAGGAAGACGACGGCCGCAGCGATGAAGCCGAGCACCGGCAGCGAGGCGCCCGTCGAGACCTTCGTCTTGCGCGAGAGCCCGAGCATCAGTAGCCGAGATAGCTCCGTCGCACGGACTCGTGCTGCTGCAGCTCCTCGCTCGGCCCGGCGAGCGCGACGCGGCCGACCTCGAGCACGTACGCGGTCTGCGCGAGCTGCAGCGCGATGTGCGCGTTCTGCTCGACGACGAGGACGGTCAGGCCCTCGTGCTCGTTCAGCTCGCGGATGATCCGGAAGATCTCGGTGACGAGCAGCGGCGCGAGGCCGAGCGACGGCTCGTCGAGCAGAAGCAGGCGCGGCCGCTGCATGAACGCACGTGCGAGCGCGAGCATCTGCTGCTCGCCGCCGCTCAGCGTCCCCGCCTGCTGTGTCCGGCGGTCGTCGAGCCACGGGAAGTAGCGCTCGACGCGCGCGAGGTCGTCGCGCAGGCCGCCGCGCCGCGTGTACGCGCCGAGTCGCAGGTTCTCCCAGACGGTCAGCTCGGCGAAGGTGCCGCGCCCCTCGGGGACGTGCGCGATGCCGAGTCGCGCGGCGCCGTCCGGCCCGCGCCGGCCGAGCGAGCGGCCGGCGAAGCGGAGCGTGCCGCTGCGCCGGACGGTTCCCGAGATCGCACGGAGCGTCGTCGTCTTGCCGGCGCCGTTCGCGCCGAGCACGGCCGCGATCTCGCCCTCGTCGACGCTGAGCGTCACGCCGTGCAGCGCCTGGACGGGGCCGTATCGCGCCTCGACGTCCTCCAGCTCGAGCAGCGCCGCCATCAGCCCGTCGCCTCGAGCTCACCGCCGAGGTACGCCTCGATCACCTGCGGGTCGCGCTGCACGTCCTGCGGACTGCCGTCGGCGATCGTCCGGCCGAAGTTGAGGACGTGCACGTGGTCGGAGACACGCATCACGAGGTTCATGTGGTGCTCGACGAGCAGCACCGTGATCTTCAGCTCATCCCGCAGGCGCCGGATGAAGGTGGCAAGCGCCTCCACCTCCTCGTGGTTGAGGCCGCCCGCGGGCTCGTCGAGCAGGATCAACCGCGGCTCCGAGACGAGCGCGCGCGCCAGCTCGATCCGCTTCAGCGTCCCGAACGGCAGGCCGGCGGCCGGGCGGCCCGCGACGCCGGCGATGCCGACGTAATCGAGCGTCTCGCGCGCCTTCGCGCGCATCGCCGATTCTCGCTTGAAACGCGACACCGTGTGTGCGCCGACGAGTGTGTTCTCGAGGACCGTCATCGTCGGGAACAGCTCGACGTTCTGGAAGGTGCGGGCGATCCCGAGGTGGACGACGCGGCTCGGCGGCGTGTGCAGGAGCGACTTGCCGTCGAAGACGACGTCGCCCGAGTCGACGTTGTAGAGGCGGGTGATCACGTTGAACGCCGTCGTCTTGCCGGCGCCGTTCGGGCCGATCAGCCCGAAGATGGTGTGCGGCTGCACGTCGAAGCTCACCTCGTCGAGCGCGACGATCCCGCCGAACCGCAAAGACGCCTGTGTGAGCGACAGCAGGGCCAAGCGGCCACGACTCTAACCCGCTTTCGCCGCCGGCAGAGCCGGCAGCTTCGCTCCCTTGGTGCGCTCCGTCGAGCCTACGCGCACTACTCTCGCCGCTCGCGTGCGTCGAGATACTCGCGCCAGAGCTGCTCCATCGTCGTCTCGCGCGGCGCGGCGGCGTGCGCCGGGTCGTACGGGGTGTGGTTGACCGCGCGGACGATGAAGCGGCCGTCGCCGTCGACGTCGAGCACGTTGATGCAGCCCGGCGCCTGCTCGAAGCCGCCGAGGAACGTCTCCTCGCCGGTCAGCGCATGGCCGAGGATCGCGCGGTTGACGCCGCCGTGCAGAATGAGCAGCGCCACGTCCCAGCCGGGGTCGGCGAGCAGCGCCCGCAGCCGCGGCAGCACGCGCGCGAACAGCTCGGCGATCGACTCGCCGCCGAGGAAGCGCGACTCGGCCGGGACGATGCCGCGGAACGCGGCGGTCATCAGCCGCTGCACCTCGTTCGGGTCGAGGCCGCGCAGCTCGCCGCTCTCGATCTCGCGCAGGTCCTCCTCGTGGTCGGGCTCGCGTGCCGGGGCGACGATCGCCGCCGTCTCGAGCGTCCGTGCCAGGCCGCTCGTCACGACCCGGTCGAACGGGATCGCGGCGAGCACGTCGCGCGCGGCCGCGGCCTGCTTCCGCCCGAGCTCCGTCAGCACGACGTCGCGCGGGTCGACGCCCTCGAAGTACCGCACCTGCGCGTGGCGCATCAGATAGATGCGCCGGCGGCTCACTGCTGTGCGCGAAGCGACCGGCCTCCGGCCGACTGCATGCCCGCGACCATCCCGGGCGGCGAGACGCCCTCGGGGAAGCGCTCGACAAGCTGCGCCAGGAGCTCGTCTGCGTCCCAGCGGCCCTCGCCGTCGAACAGCTCGCCCGCCGACCAGCCGCGCAGCGCATTGACCGCGCTCCCCCAGACGTGGAAGACCTGGCCCGTGATCTGCTGCGCCTCGTCGGCGCAGAGCGCGACGACGACGGGCGACATGTTCGCCGGATCGAGCGGATCGAACTCGTCGGGATCGGGAGCGCTCATGTCGAACGTCTCCTCGGTCATCCGCGTGCGCGCGTTCGGCGCGAGGCAGTTGACCGTGACGCCGTAGCGGTGCAGCTCCTGCGCGGCGATGACGGTGAACGCCGCGATGCCGGCCTTCGCGGCGCCGTAGTTCGCCTGGCCGATGTTGCCGAACACGCCGGAGGGGCTCGACGTGTTGACGACGCGCGCCCGCACCTCCTCGCCCGCCTTCGACAGCTCGCGCCAGTGGGCGGCGGCGTGCCGCGTCGGCGCGAAATGCCCTTTGAGGTGGACGTTGATCACCGCGTCCCACTCCTGCTCGCTCATGTTCACGAGCATCCGGTCGCGGAGGATGCCGGCATTGTTGACGAGGATGTCGAGCCGGCCGAAGCGATCGATCGCCTGCCGCACCATCGCGGCGGCTTGCTCGAAGTCGGCGACGTTCGCGTCGTTCGCAATTGCCTCGCCGCCGAGCGCCTCGATCTCCTGGACGACCTGCTGCGCCGGCGTGTCGTCGTGGCCCTCGCCGGAGAGGGCGGCGCCGAGATCGTTGACGACGACCTTGGAGCCCGCGCGTGCGAGCGCGAGCGCGTGGTCGCGGCCGATGCCGCGGCCGGCACCGGTGACGATCGCAACCTTGCCGTGCAGATCGGGCATGCTCCGGAGCATATGGACTTCGCGCTCAGCGAAGAGCAGCAGCTGATCCAGGCGACGGCGCGCGAGTTCTGCGAGCGCGAGATCCTCCCGCACGCGCGCGACTGGGACCGCAGCGAGCGGATGGACCGCGAGATCGTCGGCAAGCTCGCCGGCGTCGGCTTCCTCGGCTGCGCGCTGCCGGAGGAGTACGGCGGCATGGGTCTCGACACGATCTCGTACTGCCTCGTCATGGAGGAGCTCGGCCGCGCGGACTCGTCGGTGCGCGGCATCGTCTCCGTCAATAACGGGCTCGCCGGCAAGACGATCGCGAAGTGGGGGACGGACGCGCAGAAGTCGGAGTGGCTGCCGAAGCTCGCCGACGGCACGGCGCTCGGCTGCTACGGCCTTACCGAGCCGGGCAGCGGCTCCGATCCCGCGTCGCTCGTCACGCGCGCCGAGCGCGACGGCGACGGCTGGGTGCTGAACGGCTCGAAGATCTTCATCACGCTCGGCTCGTGGGCCGGCGTCTGCCTCGTCTTTGCGCGGAGCGGCGGCGAGGGCGCGCGCGGGATCACGTGCTTCCTCGTCCCGACGTCGTCCGACGGCTTCTCGGCGCGGAAGATCGACGGCAAGCTCGGGCTGCGGGCGCAGGACACCGCCGAGCTCTTCCTCGACGGCGTGCGCGTGCCGGACGACGCGCGGCTCGGCGACGAGGGCGCGGGCTTCAAGGTCGCGATGAGCGCGCTCGACAACGGCCGGATCTCGCTCGCCGCCGGATCGGTCGGCATCGCGCAGGGCTGCATCGACGCGTGCCTCGCCTACACCGCCGAGCGGAAGCAGTTCGGCCGGTCGATCGCGACGTTCCAGCTCGTGCAGGAGCTGATCGCCGACACCGCGGTCGAGACCGAAGCAGCGCGGATGCTGGCGTGGCGCGCCGCGTATCTCGCCGACGCGGGCGAGCCGTACACGCTCGCCGCGTCACAGGCGAAGTACTACGCGAGCGAGGTCGCCGTGCGCGCCGCGAACGCCGCCGTGCAGGTGCACGGCGGCTACGGCTACGTCGACGAGTTCCCGGTGCAGAAGTACCTGCGCGACGCGCGCGTCAGCACGCTCTACGAGGGAACGTCGCAGATCCAGAAGCTGCTGATCGGCCGCGCGCTAACCGGCGAATCCGCGTTCCTGTAGCAGCCAGCTGTTCCCGTCCGGGTCCTTGAACGGCGCGAACGAGTTGTAGTCGGAGCGGTCGGGATGCGGGCCGTCGTGCTGCACGCCGTCGGCCCCGAAGTTGATGATCGGCTCGACGTCGACGCCGCGTCCGATCAGCTCCTCGCGGGCGGCGACGATGTCGGTGACCATCACATGGATGCCGCGCACCGAGCCGGGCGGCGTGTCCAGCTGGATGCCCGTGCCGAAGCCGATCGCGCACGCCGACCCCGGCGGCTGGCACTGGACGATCCGGAAGCTCTCGTTCGGCGAGTGGTCGATCACGAGCTCGAAGCCGCACTTCTCGACGTAGAACTCCTTCGCGCGGTCGACGTCGTCGACGGGCAGCAGAAGCAGCTCGATCTTTCCGTCCATTTCACGACCTCCGGTTGCGGAACTGATGCAAGAGCTTCGACTTCCGCGCCGCCTTCGGCTCATCGGTCGGCGGCTTCGGCTCGTGCTCGGCGAGCCAGCGCGCGGCCTCGTCCTCGGGGTCGAGGCCGACGCTCGCTTCGCGCTCGCGCATCTTCGCGACGCGCTGCCTACTCGGGGGACGCTTCACCGTACTGCTCGAGATACCGCGGCGAGGCGATTCTCAGACGCTCTTCGACGCCGCGCTTGACACGGGCGAGCGTGCCGGGCGGGACGTCCCCGTTCCGGATGCGCGCTGCGAGCTCGCGCTCCTCGGCGTCGTTTTCAGCGGGCAGCCGTTCGAGCTCGCGATAGACGATCGACAGCGCGTTCATCGCGACGAGCGTCCGGAAGCGCAGCCGCTGGTCGGTGACCGCCGGCAGGATCTCGCCGCCGAGGAACTCGAGGATCGCCTCCGCCAGCTCGGCAGCGGTGGGGCGCTCGCTCATGGAGTCCGCTCCCGGCGCCGGCAACGCCGGCGCCTCCGCTCTTTGCCGAGCTCCGTCGAACCAACGCTCATGCAGCAACGCTCTCGAGCAGGTGGCAGATCTCGTACTCGACCTCGGCGCCGAGGCGGCCGAGGACGGCGAGCTCGACGCTGCGGTCGCGGCCGCTCAGGTGGCGCTGCATCTGCGTCAGGCAGCCGATCGCCCAGCCGACGTTGCCCGCGAGCTCCCAGTAGTCGAGCTCCTCGGCGCGGACGTCGCGGCCGGTCAGCTCGTTGTACCGCTCGACGTACGGCTCGGCGTCGCCGATGCCGCCGAGCCGCTTTGCGGGCACACCGAACCGCCACGCGCGGACGAGCGCGAACGCGAGATCGCGGACGGGCTCGTCGACGTGTGCGAACTCCCAGTCCAGAACGCCGACGAGCCCGCTCGGCGCCACGACGAGATTGCCGATCCGGTAATCGCCGTGCACGACGACAGGCTCGCGCGGCGGCGGCCGGTTCTCCCGCAGCCACCAGAGGCCGAGCTCGATCGCCGGCCGCGGCTCACCGATTTCGTCGAACTCCTCGATCATCCGCTCGAGCCGCGCCTCCGCGAGGAACGGCACGCGCTCGCGCGGGATCGCGTGGATCTTCGCGAGCTCGTCCGCCATCTCCACCGGCAGCTGCGGCGGCACCTCGCCGCGGACGATCCGGCGCCCGATCGTCTCGCCTCGGAGACGCTCCATGACGAAGGCCTCGCGGCCGTCGAGGTCGGGGATGTACGCGATCGGCCGGGGTGCCTTGACACCGGCCGCGTACGCCGCCTCGAGCACCGCGTACTCGTCGGCGAGCGACAGCGTGTGCTTGTGGATGACGCCGACCGCCGCGCGCCGGACGAGTAGCTCCTGCCCGCCGGCGTCGACGGCCCACGCCTCCTTCGAGGCGCCGCCGGCGAGAAGAACCGGCTCCGACACGTCGGAGCCGAGGACCGATTGGAGCGCCTCGCGCATCTCTGCGATCATCGCTGTCGATGACCGTCGCCGCCATCCCGGACGTCTTCGCCGAGCGCCGCGAGCAGGTGCGCGCGTTCATGGAGGAGCACGTCTATCCGAACGAGCCGTCGCTGATGCGCGAGGACGACGCGGCGGATGCGCTCGTGCGGCAGCTGCAGCAGGAGGCGAAGGACGGCGGCCTGTGGGCGCCGCACCTGCCGCCGGAGGCCGGCGGGTCCGGGAGCGGCTTCCTCGAGTACGCGTACCTGAACGAGGAGATCGGGCGCAGCTTCATCGCTCAGCTGATCTTCGGCTGCCAGGCACCCGACGCGGGCAACGGGGAGATCCTCCACCTGTACGGCACCGACGAGCAGAAGGAGCGTTATCTCCGGCCGCTCGTCGACGGCGCGACGCGGTCGTTCTTCGGGATGACGGAGCCCGAGGTCGCCGGCTCCGACCCGACGCTCCTGCGCGGCCGCGCCGTGCGCGACGGCGACGAGTGGGTGATCAACGCGCACAAGTGGTTCTCGTCGGGCGCGGACGGCGCCGGCTTCGGGATCGTCATGGTCGTCACCGACGAGGATGCGGCAGCGCACGAGCGCGCGTCGATGATCATCGTCCCGACCGACACGCCGGGCTACGAGCTCGTCCGCCGCGTGCCGGTGATGGGCCACGAGGGGCGCGGCTGGGGGACGCACTGCGAGACGCGGTTCACCGACGTCCGCGTGCCGGTCGCGAACACGCTCGGAGACGCCGGCGCGGGCTTCAAGATCGCGCAGAAGCGGCTCGGGCCCGGACGGATCCACCACGTGATGCGCTGGCTCGGGCAGATGCAGCGTGCGTTCGAGATGCTCTGCTCGTACTCGCTAGAGCGGAAGGCGTTCGGCGGCGCGCTCGCCGAGAAGCAGACGGTGCAGAACTGGATCGCCGACTCCGCCGCCGAGATCCAGGCATGCCGGCTGATGACGCTGCAGGCGGCGCACCGGCTCGACGAGGGCGACGAGGCGCGCGTCGAGGTGTCGCTGATCAAGTTCTACGCGGCGCGCGTCCTCAACGACGTGATCGACCGCGCGCTGCAGGTGCACGGCGGGCTCGGGATGACGGACGACACGCCGCTCGCCGTCATGTACCGGATGGCGCGCGGCGCGCGCATCTACGACTGCGCCGACGAGGTGCACAATATGGTCGTCGCGCGGCGGATCCTCCGCGACTTCGAGGGCGGCGGAGTCTGGCGCTTCCCGTAGCGCTCGCCGGCGCGCGGGTCTGCTTGCAGCCGCTCGAGCCCCACCATCGCGACGAGCTCGACGCGATCTCGGACGACCCGCGCATCTGGGAGCTGCAGCGCGTCTGGGGCAACGAGAAGTTCGACGAGTGGTACGCGTCGGTCGACATGGGCTTCGCGCACTACTTCGACGGCGAGCTGGTCGGGCACTCGAGCTTCCTCAACGACCGGCCGTGGGACAAGGCGGTCGAGATCGGCAACACGTGGCTCGTGCCCGCGGCGTGGGGGACCGGCGCGAATGTCGAGGCGAAGCTGCTGTTGCTGCAGCACGCCTTCGAGGACGAGGGCTACCACCGCGTCGAGTTCAAGACGGATGCCCGCAACGCGCGGTCGCGCGCGGCGCTCGCCGCCCTGCCGGCGCAGTTCGAGGGGATCTTCCGCAAGCACATGCTCGTGCGCGGCGGCGAGCGGCGGGACTCCGCGTGGTACGCGGTGATCGACGACGACTGGCCGGCGGTGAAGGCGAACCTGCTGCGGCGGCTCAGTTCCACGTAGCCGCCCTCGCCTGCTTCGCGTGCTCGTGCAGGTCGCGCGCGAGCCTGCTCACGACGGCGCGGAAGATGTCGCTGCGGCAGCCGCGGGACGCGAAATCGCGCTGCGCCTCCCCCTCGCGCGGGAACGAACCGAGCGCCGACGCCGCCCGTATTCGTAGAGGCACGGGTAGCAGGCGTCCACTCCTGGAGTGAGCCCGAAAAAGCGTCACGGCTTCGTCAAAAGATGCTCGCGTATGCGTTCAGCGCCGGCTGGCCGCCGAGGTGCGCGTACAGCACCCGCGAGCCCGGCTCGATGCGACCGTCGCGGACGAGGTCGATCAGCGCCGCCATCGATTTCCCCTCATACACCGGGTCGGTGAGCATCCCCTCGAGGCGCGCGCACAGGCGGATCGCGTCGATCGTCTTCTCGTCAGGGATGCCGTACGTCCCGGCGTGCCACTCGTCGAGCAGGACGATCTCGTCGTCGCGCAGCTCGCGGCCGAGGCCGATCGCGTCGGCCGTCCGCCGCGCGATCCGCGCGATCTGCTGCCACGTCTGCTCGACCGTCGCGGAGCCGTCGATGCCGAGGATGCGGCGCTCGCGCTGCTGGCCGGCGAAGCCGGCGATCATGCCCGCCTGCGTCGAGCCGGTGACCGAGCAGACGACGATCGTGTCGAAGAAGACGCCGAGCTCGCGTTCCTGTTCCTCCACCTCCCCCGCCCAGCGGGCGAAGCCGTGGCCGCCGAGCGGATGGTCGGACGCGCCGGCGGGAATCGCGTACGGCTTGCCGCCGCGCGCCTCGACGTCGGCGAGCGCTTGTTCCCAGCTCGGCCGGATGCCGATGTCGAAGCCGGCCGGGTCGAGCCGGACGTCGGCGCCCATGACCCGCGAGAGGAGAATGTTGCCGACCGTCTCGTAGCCCGGGTCGTCCCACTCGACCCAGTGCTCCTGCACGAGCACACATTGCAAGCCGAGCCGCGCTGCGACCGCCGCGACCTGCCGCGTGTGGTTGGACTGGACGCCGCCGATCGAGACGAGCGTGTCGCAGCCCTGCGCGAGCGCGTCGGCGACGAGGTACTCCAGCTTCCGGGTCTTGTTGCCGCCGAACGCTAGGCCGCTGTTGCAGTCGTCGCGCTTCGCCCAGAGCTCGACCCGGCCGCCGAGGTGCTCGGTCAGGCGCTCGAGCCGGTGGACCGGCGAGGGACCGAAGAGGAGCGGGACGCGGGGGAAGTCGTCGAGGCCCAACTTAACTATCGAAGATACTGGACACCCGTTAACTTATTTAGTTAACCAACGTTGCGAGAATATGAAACTTACGCTACGCTTCATGTCATGAAAAGAGAGGACATCCTCGACAGTATCGTGCGTCTCGTTGCGATTGAAGAACGCGCGCCGCAGCAGATGCGTGCCGAAATCGCGCTCGTCCGCGAGCGGCTCGAGGACGACCTCGGTCGGACCGTCCGTGCCTCGGAGGCGGCGCGTCTTCTCGGTGTGACGCGTCCCGCTCTCAAGCGCTGGATCGATAAGAGCGAGATAGCGACGGTTCTGACGCCGTCAGGTCGGCGAGAGATTCCTGTCTCTGAGGTTGTGACTCTTCTTCGCGAGGTCGAAGCGGCACGGAGTGAGGGCAGCGAGCGTGCGCTTGCCGCTGTGATTCGGGATCGGTGGCGAGCGGCCGACGCCGTCGACATCGAACGGCTGTTACCTCGCCGCCGCGGTCGCACGCATCGAGACGTCGAGCTTCAGAGTCTCGCCTATCACCGGCTCGTCGCTGAACGTCTGACCCCAGATCTGTTGGATCGTGCGCGAATGCAACTCGACCGCTGGGAACGCACGGGGCGGATCCACCGGAACTGGGCTGACGCGTGGCATCTCGAATTGGACAAGTCGATCGACGATGTCCGGAAGCTTCTGCGCTCGGACTCGGGTCGAGCGCGCGAGTTGCGGCAGACGTCGCCGTTCGTAGGTCTGCTGACCGAGCAGGAACGTCGGCGACTACTCGAGGCCGTGGAAATGCGTCGATGAATCGCGAACAGTTCGTCCACGTGATCCAGGCAGCAGCGGACGTTGTCGATGACGAACTCGTCGTCGTCGGAAGCCAGGCGATTCTTGCGTCGGTGGCAGAGCCGCCCGAGGCGCTTGTCCGGTCGGCCGAGCTCGATATCTATCCGAAGACGGATCCAGACCGTGCGGTTGAGCTCGACCGCAACATCGGCGAGGGATCGCTCTTCCATACGACCCACGGCTACTACGCGCACGGGGTAGGGCCGGAGACGATCACTGCGCCGGCCGGATGGGAGAGCAGGCTTGTGAAATTCACCGCGGCTCCAATTCGGCGAAGAGGCGGTGAGGCGGTCGGATGGTGTCTTTCGTTGGAAGACCTCATGCTCGCGAAGCTCGCAGCCGCACGTGCGCACGACGTCGAGTTTGTTGAGGCAGCGCTCGTCGAAGGTCTGGTCACCGTTGATGAGCTCGATCGCGGGATTCCGATGATGCGCCCCTCGGCTCGCGCTCCAGTGAAGGAGTTGCTCGACGGCCTAGCCGCGAAGGTCAGCCGGACCGGATGATCTGGGTGCAGCGCGACGTCGCGACAAGCGCGTCGTCCTGGTAGAGATCGGCGCTACAGAACGCGACGCGCCGGTTGCGCTGCACGATGCGGCCGACGGCGCGCAGCGCTCCGGGCCGCGCGCTGCGCAGGAACTCGACGCGCAGATCGGCGGTGAGGAATGACTCGTCGTCGGCGAGCGTCGACCAGCACGCTCCGCCCATCGCCGTGTCGAGGAGCGTCGTCACCATTCCGCCGTGGACGATGTGGCCGCCGGCACCGTCGTGGAAGCAGAACTCCGGCGTCGCGTCCCACTCGATCTCGCCGACACCGACACCGCGGTAGCCGAGCGTGTTCCAGATGTGCGGCTGGGCGGGCGGCTCTTCGCCCCCCCCGCGGCGGGGCCGGCTCACCGAGGCCCCGGCCGCCGAAGGCGGCGGTTTTCTGCCTCGGCGCCGGCGGCTTCGCCGTCGGCGCTTCGAGGCCCCGGCCGCCGAAGGCGGCGGTTTTCTGCCCCGGCGCCGGCGGCTTCGCCGTCGGCGCTTCGAGGCCCCGGCACGCCGTGGAACGTGTAGGGCTCGATCCGGTTCGGCTGCACGATCCACGCGCGGCCGGTCTCCTCGTCGTGCAGCGCCTGCAGCGCGGCCTGCGCGACGAACGCCGGCTCCATCAGCGGCACCGGCAGCGCGCCGCGCAGCTCGTCCTCGACGATCGGCGTGTCGGTGAAGCCCGGGCAGAGCGCGTTGATCCGGATCCCGCGCGCCGCGAGCCCCGGCGCGGCGGCGCGCACGAAGCCGACGACCGCGTGCTTCGTCGCCGTGTACAGCGGGTCGTACGGCATGCCGACGAGCCCGGCGAGCGACGCGGTCGCGACGATCGCACCGCCGTTCGGCATCAGCCGCCGCGCGCACTCGCGCGCGCCGAGCACGACGCCGAGGAAGTTGGCGTCGACGATCCTCGCGATCTCCTCGTCGGGCAGCTCGGCGACGTCCGGATAGCCGATGCCGATGCCGGCGTTCAGGAACGCCGCGTCGAACTCGCCGTCGAGCGACGACCATGCGCCGGTCGAGCCGACGTCGAACTCGGGCAGGTCGAGCACAGTGGCGTCGTGGTCGAGGGCATCCAGGATGGCCCGCCCGATGCCGCCGCGACCGCCGGTCACGAACGCCTTCACGGGACGAGCACGACCTTGCCGACGCTCTGCCGCGACTCGACGAGCTCGTGCGCGTGCTCGACGTCGTCGAGCGGCAGCTCCGCACCGACGAGCGGCTTCAGTGCGCCGGTCTGCCAGAAGGCGAGCAGCTCGCCGAGCGAGGCGGCGATCAGCTCGGGGTCGAGGCGCATCAGCCGTCCGAGATAGAAACCGGCGAGCGAGACGTTCCGGCCGACGATGCGGGCCGGCTCGACGGGCTGCCACGCGCCGCTCGCCGACCCGACGGCGATCACGGTGCCGAGCGGCTTCAGCCGGTTGACCGACGACGCGAAGAAGTCGCCGCCGATCTGGTCGAGGATCACATCGAACGTCTCGTCCTCCGGCAGCTCGTCGTAGAGGTACGCGGCCTCGGCGCCGAGTGCCGTGCACGTGTCGATCTTCTCGCGCGAGCCGACTGCGCCGACGACGCTCGCTCCGAGGCCGCGCGCGACCTGGACGGCGGCCGAGCCGACGCCGCCCGCCGCGGCGGTGACGAGCACGCGGGAGCCGGGGCCGATCTTGACCTGGCGCGTCAGCGGGATGAACGCGGTCAGGAACGTCAGCAGGAAGCCTGCGCCCTCGGCGAACGACGCGTGCTCGGGGAGCGGCACCACCTGCGTCGGTGCGACCGCGACCTGCTCCGCATAGCCGCCGCCGCCGCCGGTGATCGCCATCACGCGCGTCCCATCCTCGAGCTCGCCCGCTACCTCGGAGCCGAGGATCGTCGGCAGCTCCGGCATCTGCGGGTAGACGCCGCGGCGGATCATCACGTCGGCGAAGTTGACCCCCGCCGCGCGGATGCGGATGAGCACGCGATCGCCGGCCGCGGGCTCGGGAACGTCGACGACCTCGAACGGGCCGCCGACCTCGCGCAGGAGCGCGGCCCTCAAGAAGTCGCAGCCGGTTCCTGCGCGAACTGCTCGCGCAGCGCGATCTTGCGGAACTTGCCGACGCTCGTCTTCGGGATCTCCTCGACGAACTCGACGCGGTCAGGCAGCCACCACTTCGCGAACTGCGGCGCCAGGAACTCGCGCAGCTCGTCCGCGTTCGCCGACGCGCCCTCGCGCAGGACGACGCACGCGAGCGGCCGCTCCGCCCACTTCTCGTCGGGGATCGCGATCACCGCGGCCTCGGCGACCGCGGGATGCGCCATCAGCGCGTTCTCGAGCTCGACCGACGAGATCCACTCGCCGCCGGACTTGATCACGTCCTTCGACCGGTCCTTGATCTGGATGTAGCCGCGCGGGTGCAGCGAGACGATGTCGCCGGTACGGAACCAGCCGTCGTCCGTCCAGCGGTCGGCGGCGTCCGGGGTGTCGTAATAGGCCGACGCGACCCAGGGGCCGCGCACCTCGAGCTCGCCCATCGCGTCGCCGTCCCACGGGATCTCCCCGTCGCCGACGCGCGCCCGCACCTCGACGAACGGCAACGGGATGCCGGCATACGACTCGAGGTCGAGCTGCGTCTCCTCGTCGGCGTCGGCGAGATCGTGCGGCAGCGCCGCGGTCGACGCGACGGGCGACGTCTCGGTCATCCCCCAGCCCTGCACGATCTGAATCCCGTGCCGCTGCTTGTACGCGGCGATCATCGCGCGCGGCACGGCCGAGCCGCCGACGAGCATCGCCTTGATCGACGAGAGATCCCAGCGCGACGCATCCGCGTCGAGCAGCTGCAGGATGCCCATCCAGATCGTCGGCACGCCGGCCGCCCACGCGACGCGCTCTCCGGACATCAGGTCGAGCAGCGACTCCGGATCGAGATGCGGACCGGGGTACACGAGCTTCGAGCCGAGCATCGTCGCGACGTACGGATAGCCCCACGCGTTCGCGTGGAACATCGGCACGACCGGCAGGATCGCGTCGTTGACGGAGATGCCGCGCCCGAGCGGGTTGTTCGCGGCGACGCCGAAGCTGTGCAGCACGGACGAGCGGTGCGAGTAGACGACGCCCTTCGGCAGGCCGGTGGTGCCGCTCGTGTAGCACATCGCCGCCGCCTCGTTCTCGTCGAGGTCGAGCTCGCGCCACTCGTCCGCGGTCGCCGTCGCGAGCAGCTCCTCGTACGAGTCCTCGACCGTTTCGTGGTCTCCGACGACGAAAACATGCTCGATCTGCGTGCGCTCGCGGAACTGGTCGAGCAGAGGCAGCAGCGAGCGGTCGACGATCACCGCCCGATCGCCGGCGTGGTTCGCGATGTACGCGAGGTCATTTGGATGGAGACGGAGGTTCAGCGTGTGCAGGACGAAGCCGCCGCACGGGATGCCGAAGTACGCCTCGTGGTGCTGCGAGTGGTTCCAGCAAAGCGTTGCGACCCGGTCGCCGCGCTGCAGGCCGAGGTTCCGCAGCGCGACCGCGAGCTGCTTCGCGCGGCCCATCACCTCGCGGTACGTCGTCCGGTGCAGCGACCGGTCGGCCTGCCGGGAGACGATCTCGCCGTTGCCGAAGTACGTCTCCGCCCGCTTCAGCAGATGGTTCAGCGTCAGCGGGAAGTCCATCATCAGTCCGTCCATCAGGCGGTCACCTTCGCGCCGAGGACCGCGTCGGCGACCTCGCGGCGCAGCTGCGACGGGCTCGAGCCGAAGCCCGCGAGCCAGAGCGCACGCTTGTAGAAGCGGTGGAGCGGGTGCTCCCAGGTGAAGCCGGTGCCGCCGTGCACCTGGATCGAGCGCTCGCACGCGGCGACGGCGGCCTCGACGGCGAACGCCTTGGCGGCGGCAGCGGCGACCGGCGCCTGCTCGTCCTCCTCGGCGACGCACCAGGCAGCCCAGTACGCGAGCGAGCGCGCGAGCTCGACGTCGGTGTACGTGTCGGCGAGCTGGTGCGAGACCGCCTGGTAGGTGCCGATCGGCTTGCCGAACTGCTGCCGCGTCGTCGCGTGCTGGATGCCGAGCTCGAGCACGCGCTGCGCGATCCCGACCGCCTCGGCGGCCATCGCGGCCCGGAGGCGGGGCGATTCCTCTGCCGGGGTCGGCAGCCGCCGCAGCGGACGCGAGGCATCGACGGTCGCGATCGTGCCGCCTTCGCCGAAGACGTCGGTCTGGCCGGTGACGTGCGCGAGGTACGGGCCGGGGTAGAGGGCGTAGCCCATCTCCTCGAGCAGGAGCGCCTCCTCGACGAAGCCGAGATCGGCCTCGGCGACGTCGAGCCAGCCGAGCTCCTGCAGCTCCGACCAGCGGTCGTCCTGCTTCGCGTCCCAGTCGCGGTCGAGCGGGTAGCGCTCCGCGAGCCAGGCGCGGGCCTGCTGCTTCAGCTCCAGCTGGATCTCGTTCAGCGCGAAATCCATGTCAGCGGCTCCTCGGGAGGCCGAGCACGCGCTCGGCGATGATGTTCCGCAGCACCTCGGAGGTGCCGGCCTCGATCGTGTTGCCGCGGCTGCGCAACTGCTGGTGGTTCCACCAGCCGTCGTCGAGGATCCCCTCGGTGCCGAGCACCTCGCGGGCGAGCTTGGTCATCCGCTGGTTCGCCTCCGACCAGCGCAGCTTGACGCCGGAGCCCTCAGGGCCCGGGATGCCGGTGCGCCGATACGTGCCGAGCGCGCGGTAGTTCGTGTAGCGGAGCGCCTGCAGCTCGATCCACTCCTGCGCGACCCGCTCGCGGAGCGCGTCGTCGCCGTTCACGTGCTCGCGTGCCGCGTCGAGCAGCCGGTTGACGCCCGCGTCGAAGGTCGCGGTGAGCGCGAAGCCGAGCGTGCCGCGCTCGTGCAGCAGCGTCGTCATCGCGACGTTCCAGCCGTCGCCCTCGTCGCCGAGCCGGTTCGTCACCGGCACCTCGACGTCGTTGAAGAAGATCTCGTTGAACTCCGCCTCGCCCGTGATCTGGCGCAGCGGCCGCACCTCGACGCCCGGCGCGTGCATGTCGACGATCAGATAGGTGAGGTTGCGGTAGCGCGGCGCCTCCGGATCGCTCTGCGTGACGAGGATGCAGAAGTCGGCGATGTGCGCGAACGACGACCACACCTTCTGTCCGTTGACGACGTAGACGTCGCCGCGCCGCTCGGCCCGCGTGCGCGCGGCCGCGAGGTCCGAGCCGGCGTCGGGCTCGCTGAAGCCCTGGCACCAGATCTCCTCCGCTGCGAGCAGCGGTTGCAGATGCCGCGCCTTCTGCTCGTCGGTGCCGTGCGCGATGATCGTCGGCCCGGCCATGCCGAGGCCGATGACGCCGATGTGCGGCGGCGCCTGCGCGGCCGCCATCTCCTCGTAGAAGATCGCCTGGAAGCTGTACGGCGCGCCGGCGCCGCCGTATTCCTTCGGCCAGGTCAGCCCGGCATAGCCGGCCTCGTAGAGCTTGCGGCTCCACTCGCGCATGAACGGGTCGTCGAAGCG